>NZ_CP180631.1:0-159118 GCF_047782815.1 Rhodococcus indonesiensis
ACCTTGCGCAACGACGTTGTAGCGCTATAACAGTAAACGCGTGAAGCCTCCGCTGAGCGAGCCGTCGTTCGTTCAGCGGCAGTGCTTCAACGGGAGGGGAACCGCCACGAACCCTCATCACCCGACTTGGCCGTAGCCGTCGCTTCCTCCGTCATGCCAGCCGAACCGATTCTGCGATCGGCACAGCGGTGCGGCAGACTTCGGTCATGACTTCTGCGGGGGAGCAAGCCTCAAATGATGTCCGCGTCGAAGCTGAGACCGGGCATGGAGAAGCGATGCCGCATCCGTCGTGGCGGCTGCCCTTGCTGGGAGATGTGTTGCGTCTGGATCCTCGGCGGCCGGTACAGCGTGAGGCGCAGTTCGTCCGGGAGCTCGGGGATGTGTTCGAGATCGACATCGCCGGCAAGAAGGTGGTTGTGGTCGGGGGCGGGGACGCAGCCGCGGAAGTGTTCGACGAGTCCCGCTTCGCCAAGGCAGTCGTCCCACCGGTGAGCAATCTGCGGGAGCTGGCCGGGGACGGACTGTTCACCGCGTTCAACAGTGAGCCGGCGTGGGCGCAGGCGCACAACGTGCTGATGCCGGCGTTCAGCCAATCCTCGATGCGCAGCTATCACGAGGTGATGCTCGAGTGCGTCGACGGGCTCTGCGGCTACTGGGCTGCTCAGGCTGCTCAGGGTCCGGTGGACGTCTCCTCGGACATGAATCGCCTGACGTTGGAGGTCATCGGTCGCACCGGGTTCGGGTACAGCTTCGACTCGTTCTCCGCCGGTCGGCATCCGTTCGTCGAGTCGATGACGCGGGCGCTGTCGTTCGTGTCGCAGTCGGCGAACGATCTGCCGGTCATCCGGGAGATCTTCGGATGGAAGGCGCTGCGTCAACACCCGAAGGACATTGCGCTGATGCAGCGCACCGTGGACGAGGTGATCGCGGCACGCCGCCACGGACAGTCACCGCGCCAGGACGACCTGCTGCAGCGGATGCTGGAGCTCCCCGATCCGCAGACCGGGGAGCTGCTGTCGGATCAGAGCATCCGCAATCAGGTGCTGACCTTCCTGGTGGCCGGACATGAGACGACGGCAGGCCTGCTGTCGTTCGCCCTGCACTATTTGTCCTTGCATCCCGAGATGGCCGAGCGAGCGCGGTCGGAGATCGCCCAGGTGCGCGACGGCAGCGGCCCGCTCCGGTTCGAACAGGTCGCGAAGCTGCGCTATGTCCGCCGCCTCGTCGACGAGACACTGCGGCTGTGGCCGTCCGGCCCGGCGTTCTTCCGCAAGGCCCGGACGGACACGACGCTGGCCGGCTACCCGGTGCGCAAGGGGCAGACGGTTCTGGTGGTGTTGCTGGCGTTGCACCGGGATCCGACGCTGTGGGGCGGGGACACCGAGGCCTTTGACCCGGACCGGTTCCTGCCTGCGACCGTGCGTTCCCGTCCGGCCCACGCCTACAAACCGTTCGGGGTGGGACCCCGGTCCTGCATCGGACGGCAGTTCGCGTTGCATGAGGCGGTCCTGGCGCTAGCGGAGATCCTCACTCGGTTCGAGGTTGCGCCGATGCCGGGCTATGAGCTGTCGGTGGCCGAATTGTTGACGATCCGGCCCGAAGGCCTACAGCTGGCGCTACACGGCCGAGCATGATCATCGATCCCGCTTAACGGTCGAACAGTCGTTTTTCGCTACACTGCCTCCCCGCATCGAGATCAGGTCGAGACAGAGGGGGGATCTTCGATGGGTTCATGGCATTTGATTGAAACCCTCGTAGAGGGTGTTGCGACGCTGGTTGCCTCGGATGGTGAAGTGAAGGAGATGACTTCGCTCCGACGGAAGGTGTCGCCCGCACCGGACATCCCGGTGGAGCCAATCGTGGAGTACGTCCGGGAAGTCCGTGAACCGTTCGATCGGGTGCTGTCGTCGAAGAGGATGCGGCAGTCGTGGCGGTTCTATGCCTGGCCGATTATCGGCCCGTTCGGCGATGTGCACGGCATTCATCTGTGGGTGGGGGAGCCGGGGGAGGAGTTGGGGACGCGGCGTCTGACCTCGGGTGTGGCTTGGATGGTCGAGGAAATGTTGATCTATCAAACGTGGGAGTCGGGGGCGATGTCCGGTACGTTGCTCGAAGATTGGCTTCCCACCGCGACCCCTGCCGACTACATCAACCGAGCGATCTGCTTTGAGCGCGAGACCGAATTCCTGAATCTGGTGCTCAATCCGCGGTCCGGGGGAGTGCTGAGCACGTGGTTCTCGGTTCAGCACGATCACGGTCATGCGATGCAGTGGCAGGTCGTGTTACGCCCCATGGAAGACGGCTCTGGTGTCCGAGTGCTGTATCACGACGTGTCCGATGTATATCCGCCGTCGATGCCATCGTTGGCTGCTCTTGGGCTGCGTGAGGGGTTGTTAGGTGCTGATGTCCATGTCGCGCTGTTCGAGGCTCGGCGAGGCATTATCGCGATGTGGATCGGTCGGGCTCCGGAGTGGGTGGAGTGGCAGTATGCGCACGTCACTGGTCCTGTCGTCCATCCCGAGGATCTGCCGAGCCTGCAAGCGAGTGCTCGGAGAGTCGAGAGCGGTGCGGTTCCCCAGGCCGGCGATCTCGTGCGACTGCATGCAGGAGATGGTGACTGGGTCAAGGCCGCGGTAACATTGCGGCCGTTCCAGTTGCCGGATCGGCCGCCTCATGCCGCGTTCCTTCTGGCTCAAATCGCCCGCGTAGACGACTCATATTGATTCGGTCCAGGTGGGGAGACAGGGTGTGTCAGGCCGCCTTCCCATTCTGCTGGCCTGAATCGGCCATGGGATCACCCGCGGGGGAGCACAGGCGGGTGACCACGGCTCGTGCCGCACGGTAGTCGGCGCGGCCGGTGTCGGTCACCGGGAATCGGCCGTACCGCAGCCGAGCGGGCGCGTCGATCGGCAGGGCGATGGTGAGGGAGACCGTGCGGGGTACGCCGGTCTTCTTCCCGCGTCGGCTGCGCCATTCCTGCTCTTCGATCCACCACCGGTGCAGCTCCCGATCGAAAAGATGACGTCGGACCCGCTGTGCTCCGACACCGGCGGCCCCGACACGGTGCGCAGCGCGATCGAGTTTCTCTCGGAGAGAGAAGGTATCGACGCATACGTCGGTAGGCACGCCCAAGCGGGCGAGAGTGGACAGGGTCCGAGTCACGGTGGCGAGGCTGTAGCCGGTGAGGGCAGCCACCTCAACGGGATTTCTGCCCGCTCCGGAAATAAGGGGTTTTCCCGAAATCACAGCCCAGTGAATACGAGCAGTCACCCCACCCAGCCCAGGCCGGTTCGCCCAGAGATCGTGCGTGTGGTGCTCCAGCAGGGCGGAGGAGTGCCCCGGAGCGGGGGCGGGTTCCCCTTGTGTTGCAACCGGTAGCGATACCACCGGTCCGGGGACTTCGAGTTGCCAGGTGGCGGCCCGGGTTCCGCTGCCGGCGCGGACACATCGCACCCAGGACTCGTGAGCCAGCACCCGCAGACGCCGCGAGACGGTGGAGGCATCGACGGCCGCGGCCTGGGCAAGTCGCCGGCAGTCGATGTCCAGGACGCGGGTGCGGGCGGTGCGGGCGAGCGCGAGCAGGGCGTAGAGGATGCGTTCGTCACTGGCCCCGCCGGGGCGGGCCCAGTGCGCCGGGTCGGCTCCGATGGCGGCCTCGATGCGGTCGAGTTCGTCGTCGACCGGGGCCCGCGTGGCCGGGGGAGCGGCGGCGAAGCCGGCGGCGGTGTCCAGGGCGCGGCGCCATTGCCGGTCGGTGTCCTCGCGGCCGCGGGCGCGGTCCTCGCGCAGCCGGACCAGTCCCGGCGCCGTCGCGGCGGCCGCCCGAGCATCGGCGAGACTGTGTCCGGCGCGGGCCATGCCCAGAAAGATGCTGTGCACGATCGCCGAGCGGTCCGCTCCGGGGGCCGGAACCGTGGCCAGCAGAGCCCGGGTGGTGTCGGTAAGGGGACGGCGCGGCCGGTCCAGGCGGGGATTGGAGGCCGGATCGACGATGCGCACCGCCCCGGCGGGACGGCGGGGGGCCGGGGCGGCGGAGTGCGGGTGCCGGGCGAGCAACCAGTCCACCACCTCCGGGGCGGTTTCGGTGTCGAGGCGGGCGAGGGCGGTCTCGAGGGCGGCGCCCTGCAGGTGGGGTCGGGACTGCCCGCCGCGGCGGTGCGGGGCCCCGGGCGGGCGGACGGCGCCGGTGGCGGGGTTCGTCAGGGGCGCGGGGTCGAGGCTGGGGTAGTGCTGGCGCAGGGCGTGGGCGAGGCGACGCACCTCGTCCGGGGCGGCGCCCGGGGCGGCGAGGCGCAGCCAGAGGTGCTGCCCGTCGGTGGGCCCGGACCGGGCGCGCAGGTGCGCAACACCGAGCTCCGCCAGGTGCGTGGCCAGCCGGTCGGCATCGACGCGGGCGACCTCGGGGCCGTGGCGCCCGCTGTCGAGGTCGAACGCCAGCAGGCGGTAGCGATGGTCCGCGCCGGCCAGGTAGATCGCCCACGGAAATCCGGGCGCCTGGCTGGGCATGGCCATCGTGGTGGCATACGTGTGGGTGCGATCCGGGTCGATCCGCACCCGGGCACGCGGCGACCAGCGGCGCGTGCACACGTCGAAAAGGTGCCGATTCGGTGAGGTGTCACCGGTGAGAGTGGCGACACGCGCAGCGATCGTTGGCTCTGATTCAGGGCGCGATGTACCCTGAGACCTGTCCGGCAAGACAGTCCCTTCGGGGATATGCGGTACCGAGAACGAGCGCCAACTCGTTCTCGCCAACTTCAGACGAAAGCCCTCGGCCTGCCCGCCGGGGGTTTTCGCATTTCAGTTGTAGTAACCGCTTCGGCTATGTGCTGGTGCGGCGGAGGACTCCGCCGCACTTTTCTATGCGGAGAGCGGCATCGGCATCACTTCCTGGTGGATTTCTCGTACAAGGTCCGGACGGCCGGCGAGGCTGGAGAGAAGGTCCGCTACGTACTGGCTGAGTGAGCTGGCACCGGAATTGGCTGCCATCACTTCCAGCACTTCGCGCACGTCTTCCGGAACGCGGGTTTTCACTTCCTTGCGCGGCCCCTTGCTTGGCGTAGGCATGGTGTCGGCCCTTCCTCGTCACTGCTTCCGAACGCCCTTGATCTTGTCCCAGGTTGGTTCGGAAGAAGGGGAGCGACACGCCCCCAGTTCGCAACAGAAGTCATCCAGTGCAACATCGACCCTCCACGATCGAGGCACGCATGTGGAGTTATTTTAGTGATGGAATCTACAGACGTCGGATGTACTCCTGGCGTGTCGCACGGTCGCGCTCCCAGACTGCCTTAACGACCGAGGACTTCACCCCATAAAGCTTGGCCATGCTCGCCACCCGATCCTTGTCGTAGTCCTTGCGGCCCTTTTCGATACGCCCGAGCACGGTGGCCGAAATGCCGAGCTCTCGGGCTGCTTCTGCCTGCGTGAGACCAGCCAGAGCGCGCAAGTCGCTGAGCGTCATCCGGCCTTCCTGGATCGGAGCAAGGTCCGGGACGGTGACGCGCAAGACGTCGGCCACGCGCTTCAACAAGGGTGGTGTAGGGGCGGCCCGGCCGGTCTCCCAAGCCGAGACGGTCGCTTCCGAGACCTCCGCGGCATCAGCGAGGTCAGCCATCGTCATGTCGAGCGCTTGGCGGTATCTGCGCAGGCGAGCGCCACTGAAGCCGTGCATGCCGCTTCGAGCCAACTCTACTCCCTGCCCTGGATCCTCCTGTCGCCGCTCATTGTCTCGCCCCTTCCCGTTCCCTTGTACCCCTAGTGTTTACAATTATGAGGAGATAATCTACGGTTCAATTTCAGGACCCGCACTGAAGGTGCTGCGCCGAGGAGGGGGAGGGCCCGCCGTGTTGCGCGAACGCGCCGCTCTTGCTTACGATCCGCTCGCGCCCCTTCCGGGGGTTTCCCGAGGTCTGTCGTGGTCGGCCTCGGACGTAGCACTGACGCGATTGGCGGAGCTCTACCCAGAGCCAGCTACGGAACCCCGGGGAATCAACTTGCGCGTACCACCGAGTGCCGAACACCTGCGCCCAACACTCAATGAAGGGTGCGATCGGTCGTACCCGCTCCCGAACTGTGGCCGGCGACCCCTCGCGCCGCGTCCACTGCAGCCGCTGACCTCAGGCCGTCGCTGCTCCGTCGACCTGGGGTCAGCGGCCCCGCTCAACTCGAATCCCGAGGGCAGCCAAGTCCTGATCGCACTCCCGGATCGTGAACAGCGACGTCGTGCTCAGTACCAGCAAAGGCTGCATAGGTTTCTGTGCAGCGTCAGTCTTGTCGGCGAATGGGTCTCTCACGTGAGCCCCTCCACGCACACGAGTCCGCACAGCCGGTGCGTCGAGTGCCCGCCGCAACGGCTGAAGAGATCCAAGCGAAGGCGACCGATCCGGGATCCGTCAACCCGGAACCTTGCCTGGCACCCCAACGACAACGGACCCATACTCCGAAATCGAGGCAACCGCTCTCTCCGAAAGTCGCTTTGCGCCGTATCTTGCTGTCCCCGTTTCTTTCTCGGAGCAGACAGGAATGACTGCTGGCATTGGGAAACGGCTGTTCGGGAGGGAGAGAGATGAAGGGTTGGGGGACGCGGACTGTGGCCACCGCCGTCACCACGGTTGCGGTCATGGCCGGTGTGGGTGGTCTGGTCCCGGTGCACGCGCAGACGAATTGGCTCGACGAGCTGGTCGAGGGGTGCCCGGATCTGTATGTGCTGGGGATGCAGGGCACGACGGAGTCCTCACCGGATGCGCCGGTGAAGGTCGATACCGGGATGCTCTCGAAGATCATGGGGCCGATGCTCGATCAGGCTCGTGAGCTGGGCGCGAGCGTGGACCGGGCCTATGTGCCGTATCCGGGTTCGTTCGGTGGCCTGACCCCCGGCGGTGGCCGGTCGTACGTCGAGTCGGTCACCGAGGGGGAGGAGAACCTGTCCCTGGCGGCGAAGACGGTGCTCGAGCAGTGTCCGTCGGCCAAGCTCGCGGTGGTCGGCTACTCCCAGGGCGCTCACGCCGCCTCGAACTTCCTGCGGTCGGTCGGCCAGGGCACCGGAGCGGTGCCGGCCGGTTCGGTCGCTGCCGGTGCGCTGTTCGGCACACCGACCCGTAGCGCCGGCTCGGGGCTGTTCCCTGGCACCTCGCAGACCGCCCCGTCGCCGGTTCCCGGCACCACGGGTGAGGCAGTCGAGAGTCTGGCATCGGTGTCGTTCGTGGCCCCGGAGGGCGGCGGCATCGGCCCTGTCGCCGACTTGACCGAGGACTACGGCGGCCTCTCCGGTCGGGTGTCGTCCTGGTGCCAGACCGGTGATCTGGCGTGTGATGCTCCGGCGAATGCGCCGATCGTGCGGGCGGTGGTCAACGTCGCCGGGCAGGTCGAGGTCGGCGGTGATCCGTTCGTTGCCGTCGCCACGGTCGGTCGGGCCCTGGCCTCGACGGCGTTCACCACCGCCGTCGAGGTGGTCAACGAGGACATTGCGGCTCCGAAGAACGCCCTCCAGGCGGTGTCGATCCAGCCGAAGAAGACCATCTCGCAGCGGTTGGCCGAAGCCTCCGATCCGCGGGCCACACCCCCGACCGGGCAGGACGTGACCGCGGCGTTGCTGAAGGTCGGGCTGATCGGCCTCAACGCCGCTGTCACGGTCGCCAAGAAGGTGCTCACCCCGGAGACGATCGCCGCGGTCGCGGCGGTCGGGCTGGCCAACCCGGCCGCGGCATTCGGTGTGCTCGCCGCCAAGACGGTCGGTGTGCTGCCCGAGCTGGTTCCCCCGGCGACCTCGCAACGCCTCGTGCGCCAGGCGTTCGAGGTCGTGGCGAACGAGGTCGAGGCCAACCGGGATGCCTTCGATCTGGTGGCGATGACGACGGCGCGCAACGTCGCCGCCGAGCACGGCTCCTACGGGTCGGTCCCGGCCACCGCCAGTGGGCAGGCCCCGACACGATTCGTCGCGTCCTGGCTCGCTGCGGCGGCAGCCGACCTCGACGCCGCCACCTCCTCGGCCTCCACGTCGACGGCTCTCACCACCTCGGCGGCTCCCACCACCTCGGCCACCACTACGGCGCGGCCGACCACCTCCGAGACCACGTCGAGCACGCCGTCGCAGACGGTCGCCTCCACCACCTCGGCACCGGCCGCGGCCACGACGCATGTGGTCGAGGCGGGACCGACAGTGCTCGAGCAGGGCGGCGTCTCGGCCGCCGCACTCAACTGATGTCCCGCCCCGACACACACGAGAAGAGAGAGAAGCGAGTATGAGCACACAGCGCAGGGCTTCGCGGCTCGCCAAGGCGAGCGTCGTGCCCGCCACGGCCGCAGCGATCGTGGCAGCAGGGTCGGGGCTGGCCTCGGCCGCTCCGGTCGAGCTGCCCTCGCAGGGCGGGGTGACCACCCCGGCCCCGTCCACCCAGGGCGGCACCACCAGCGCCCCGAAGCCGGCCCCGGCTCCTCCGGCCAAGCAGATCTACTGGACCCCGCCTCCGGCGCAGCAGCGTCAGTACGCGCCGCTGCCGGACTACAACTACGACACCAACCGCTACGAGCGGCAAAGCGCCCCACCGCCGATCGACCCGATGACGCTGCGGGCGCCGCAGCCGGTCACCCCGGCCCCGATCTACCTCGCTCCGCCCGAGAAGATCATGATCGGCGATGTCCACGTCACCCAGCCGAACTGGGTCACCGACGACGACCGCGAGCGCACCAACAACACCGCCGGTCTGATCCGCTCCGAGGTCGCCACCTTTTACACCTCGGTCGGCGTCGATGCCAGCCGTGCCGATCGGGTCGCTGCTGCGCAGATCGGTGCGACGGTGGCCGGCGCCGCGGCCGGCGCTGCGGCCGGGGCGGTTCCCGGCGCGCTGATCGGCGGCACCCTCGGTGGTATCGCCGGGGCGGCGGCCGGAGGTGTGGTGCCGCTGCCGATCCCGGTACTGCCCGCGGTGACCACCGGCGTGGCCGGGACCGCGGCAGGCGCAGCGATCGGCGCTGCGGTCGGCGCGGTCCCCGGTGCGGTGGTCGGCGGCGCGGCCGGTCTGGCGGCCGGGACCGCGTTCGGTGCCGGTGACGACGAAGGCCAGCCCATCGAGGTGCAGCTGCCGAATGTGCACCAGGCGGCGCTCACCGAGCAGACCGGGGCCACGGTCGAGCAGTGGCGCTCCTCCGGTCCGGTCGGGCAGGCCGCGGCCGACGCCGTGCGCAGCGTCGTGACCACCGCTCCGCAGGTCGATTCGCAGGTCCGCGAGTGGGTGAAGGTCCAGCCCGGTGGCGACGGTGTCGTCGCGGGAGCGGACACCGTGCTCGCCACGTTCTTCGACGGTTCGGCCGGCACTGCCGCCGAGATGATCTCGACCGCGGCCGCGGACGGCATCAACCCGGCCTGACCTGCCCGAACATCTCGCCGGTGGGGGCGGGTAGCCCCGCCCCCACCACCCGCCGACGGAGGACACATTGTCGACCGGCAATCGAGGACAACTCTTCCCGGACGTGACCGAGCACTACGGTCCGCAGCCGACTCCGACCGAGACCGCTGCGACCGGATCGCTGCACTTCCCGATCCCGGACGAGACCATCGCCGACGCGGTGGTGGCATCGGACCTCGAACCGGTCGATGCCCGCCCGGCGCCCGCTCCCTCCGACACCGACGCGGTGATCCAGACCGAACTCGAACCGATTCTCACCGCCGACACCGCCGGCGAGCCCGATCCGGCCTCACCTTCTCTCACCGATCCCGAGGTCCACGACCCTGCCGACAACGGCGGCGCTGCAACCGAGGTCGATCCCTATGCGGATGCCCCAGACTGGGTGCGCGCCCACATTCCGCGAGGTCCGCTGGTGATCCCGCAGCGCAGCCGTGGGGGTCTCAAGTCCGCGATCGGCCGTGCCCGTCCTCCTCTGCCGACTCCGGCCCCCGAGTCCGCCGAGGTCGCCACCAGAGCCCGCGCCGTGCCCGTCACCGACACCGCTGCCGCTGCTCCCGCGAAGCTGCGCGGCGATCGGTTCCGCACCGGGATGCTCGTCGGCGGCGGTGTCGCCGTGCTGGCGGTGGTCTCCGCTGCGGTGGTCACCGCGATGACCGGCAGCACCGACGAACCGCAGGTACCGCCGCTGCTGTCCTCCTCAGTGGTGGCCTCGCCCTCGGCCACCCCCTCGACGACCGCGACCGCGGCGGCACCGCTGTGGTGCGCCCCGGTCACCGAACCCGACCGGATCGTCGGCAACGGCCCCGGTGGACGTGATTCCGGTCCGGCGGTGATCCAGGCGTTCGAGCACGCCTACTACGTCGAGCGGGACGGCACGGCCGTCACAGAGCTGATGGTCCTGCCCGGCAACGATATTCAGAGCTTCATCGACGCCGTGCCGGTCGGGACCGAGCACTGCGTGACCGTGCTGCCGACCGAGGACCCGAACCGCTGGTCGGTCGATGTGCTCCTGAAGTTCCCGCCCGTGGGAGACGAAGGCATCCACAGGCAGTGGATCACCACCCTGCCCGCCGACGGCGGGTTGAAGATCGCGAACGTGGAGAACCGATGAACAACGTTGTCGCACTGCGCCGTAGCCCGAAACTCGAGCAGCCCGAACACCTCTCGGCCATCGTGGTGGCCGGATCCGGGGGCGCGGCCGCGACCACCACCTGCCTCGGCCTGGCCACCGCCCTGCGCCTGGGCACCGATGCACAGGTCGCCGCGATCGACGGCACCTTCGGCGGCGGGAACCTGCTCGACCGGGTCGGTGTCGAACCGATCGACCCGGCGCGGGCGATCCGCCGGCTCGGCTCGCGCATGGCCGTCAGCAGCGCCGGGGCCGTCGTCGTCGGTCACGGCGACGCCACGGCCCCGGCGCTGGTGGACAGCCTGCTCGCCGACCGGCGGCTCGCCCGCATCCACGACGTCGGAACAGCATTGCGTTCACGGCGTCTGGCTCCGTTGCTCGAGGCCGGTGCCGCGATCGTGATCGTCGCCCCGCCCCGCTCCGAACCGCTGGCCCGGATGCGTGCCGGCCTCGACTGGCTCCTCGGCACCTACGGCCGCGGGGTGCTGGCGCGCACGGTGGTGTCGATCTCGCACCAGATGCCGCACCGCCTGGTGGATCCGGCACCGATCCGAGAGCACCTGGCCCCACGGGTCGCCGGCTTCGTCGAAGTGCCCTTCGATGCGAGCTTGGCGCGGCCGGGCACCGTCGATCACCGCCGCCTGTCGGGCGCCTCGATCGACGCCTGGACCGACGTGCTCGACGCGTTGGGCCGCATCGAGGCCGGCCGCCGCGACACCGGCGGCCACCAGGCCGGGGCGGGGGAGCCGGCATGAGTACCCGCGAACGCATCAGCGTCGAGGTGAGGGTCGAGCCGTACCCGGTGGCTGCGCCCGGGCCGGCGGTGTGGCTGCTCGGCGCGCACGGCGGGGCCGGGGTCTCCACCCTCGCCCAGTACTGGGACTTCGCCGAGGATGCGCGGCATCGGTGGCCGTGCGGTGACGCCCGGCAGACCGAATCGCCGTATGTGGTGGTGGTCTGCCGCGACACCGTCCAGGGCCTGTCCAGCGCCCACGATCTCATCCTCGAACACCGCAACCGCGATCTGGCGTGCGAGCTGCTCGGCCTGGTCACCGTGGCGAACGCGCCCGGAGCACCCCCGAAGGACGTGCGTCAGCTGCGTTCGATCGTCACCGGCGCGGTGGCTGCGCACTGGGCGATCGGCTGGCATCGCTTCCTGGCCTCGGCGGCCCGGTCGAGCCTGCCCACCTGGCGCGCCCTCGACGGCGTGCCGATTCGGACCAAGGGAGCCGTGATCGCCGTTCCCGAGGACGTGATCGCTGCCGGGGTCGGCATCGTCACGGCAATCCAATCGAGTCTCCCGACCTTGTGGTCGGGGCAGTAATCACCCGGAGGACACACTCATGATCCAGACCGCTGTGGACGTCGCGTATCTCGCACAGGGGGCCGTCAACTTCGACATCAACCCGGAAGTGCCTCCGGGCGCGAGCGGCCTGCTCAAGCTGCTGAACTGGCTGCTGTGGGGCGTCACGCTCGCGTGCGTGGCCGCCCTGATCTTCTCCGGCGGGAAGTTCGCGTGGGAGAAGTGGCAGCACGGCTCCGGGGACTCGCCGAAGATGCTCGTCGGCTCGCTCGTCGGGGCGATCGTCGCCATCTCCGCCAACCAGATCCTCAGCGCCGTCACCAGCGCGGCATAAGGCGGGGTCGGCGATGCAGGTGTCCGCACAGGGCGTGGTCAGCCCGCCCCCCGACGTCCTCGACGGTCTCCAGACCCTCCTGGGCTACGCGGCCTGGATCGTCTTCGCCCTGTGCGTGGCCAAGGTGATCTTCGTCGGCGCCCGCCTGGCCTGGGACCACAAGCACGGGGCCGGCCTCGAATCCCCCACCGCGGCCGAGTTCGTCGCGGCGAACATCGGCGCACTCCTGGCCGGCGGTGTGGCCGCCACCCTCGCCACGATCCTGCTGGCCACCGCACACGGGCCCCAAGCCCAGCAGCTCGGAGGCGGCCATTCCCCGACCGTCATCGACCAGCTCGAACAGAGGCAGCAACAGCAGCAGCAATCCGGCAACGAGGAGAACGAACGATGAGGCGTCGATGGGCGCGGACCGCGGTGGTCGCGGTGGCGCTGGTGGCTACCAGCTGCGGGGGATCGGACACAGGCGAGAGCCCGGTGTCGCTGACCGATCCGCCGCAGATCGCTCGGTGGGTCACCGTCGGTGGCATCGAGGTGCCGATCGGCACCACCGACGGACCGCGAGGCGGCGAGTGGGAGCCCTTCGCCGGGTTCAGCCACACCCCGCAGGGCGCGGCCCTGGCGGCGATCACCCAGTCGGTGCAACTGGCCACCGCCTCCGATCGCACCTGGCCGACGATCCTGTCCGGGGTGGCCGCACCCGGCGAAGGCCGCGACCTCTACGCCGCCCACCGCTCCCTGGTGGAGATGTCGGGCACCGATCCCGAGATGGTGCCGACCATCGTCGGCTACACCGTCGTCGACTACAGCGACACCGCCGCCACCGTCGACGTCGTGCAGCGGTTCTCCGACGACTCGCTCGCGTCCGCGACCACCCAGGTGGTGTGGATCGACAGCGATTGGCGACTGCACCTGCCCAGCGATACCGCCGCCACCATCACCGCCCTCGACGGCGTGCCGTCGGAACTGGTCGACCTCGAGGAGACCCGCAAGTGACCGAACCCCACACCACCGGCCCCACCGGGAAGACGAACACTCCCTCACTCGAGGGCGCCGAGAACGAGCGCGCTTCGGCAGCAACGAAACTCACCATCGGGTTGGCGGCGGTGGCCGTGATCGTCGTCGTCGGTCTCGTGGTGAGCATCGTGATGGTCTTCCGCGGCGACGACGCCGAACCGCTGGTCTCGCTCGATCCGGCCACCGACAGTGCCGCTCCCGCTCAGGTCGGGGACGGTCTGTTCGAGCCGGACCCGGTTTTCGACAAGTTCAACCGTGTCATCTACGTGCCGCTCGAGCCCCACGGGGTGATCCTCTCCGACATCCTGGCCAGCTCGAACCGTCCGGCGGACCAGGCTCCCAGCGGTGTGATGCTCCAGCGCATTCACGGGAACATGGATCTTCCGTTCTCGACTTCCGACGGCCCCACCGGGTTCACCGACAACGGTGTCGCCATCGGGTTCTCGCGTACTGCGCAGGGCGCTGCGCTGGCTGCCGCCCACTACATCGGATACGTCGCTGCCGGTGACAACAGGGTCGAGATGGTTACGCAAGCGAAGCGCGTGTCGGACCCAACCGGACAGTTGTCGGGAGTGCGGCTTGCCGACAACACGCCGACTGCGGCGATGCCGATGGTCAACGTGACCTTCCATCCCGATCTGACCCTGGTGAAGTTCGGCGCCACCGTAGAACGGCCGTCCGGGGCCACCGAGATCAGGGTGGTGAAGATCCCGGTGGTATGGCGTGAGGGCACCGGATGGGTTGTCCAGCTGGACTCGAGCGCATTGGGTGGCGAGTTCGAACCGGTGTCGTCCGAAGGATGGCAGCAATGGTGGTGACCCGCAGCCTGCTCCCCGCCATGCTTCGGCTGGTCGCTGTGCTCTGCACTGTCGCGATCGTCGGCATCGGCGCAGCGACTGTCGCATCCGCCCAGGACACCGCTCCCTCGGAGGACTCGTCTGCCGGTGCCATCGACAATGCCGAGGTTGAAGATCAGGGCGACGGTTTCGACTGGCTGGAAACCGGCGCCGGAGCGTTGAGCTGCGCCAACCCGGTTGCAGCTCTTGTCGGCGGGCTCGGAAATCTGGTTACCGACGCAGACATTCCCGACTGCCTGGATGCAGCTGGCAACGTCGTCGACGCCGGTACGGGTGCAATCGAGGACGGCATCAATGATGCGGCTGCGGGTGCGGTCGAGAAGACGGCGCTGTGGATCGGCAACGCTGGCGTCGCGGTATTGAAGTTCGCGCTCGGGTGGTGGATTACCAGCACCGAGATGGACGGGGACACCTTCCAGACCACGGTGGCGACAGTCAACGACTACACCTTCTACATCCAGGTCGCGGCCCTGTCGTTGTCGCTGATCCTGCTCGGGGGCCGGCTGGCACTGGCCCGATCCGGGGCGATCCGCGACACTTCGGAAGAGGGCCTCAAGCAGATGGCCCGTGCGGCGGTGCTCGCCGGGGGAGCATCGACGCTGATCGTGCTCGGCACCGAACTGTCGGACCAGATTTCGGCCTGGTTCATGGACAGTGCGGTCGGCTCCGACCCGTCCCGCCTGGCCGAAGCGATGGTCTCGATCACCCTGTACTCCGGTCCGGCCGGTGTGGGCCTGCTGTTCCTGATCGGCATCATCGGCATGCTCGGCGGGTTGATGATGGCGTTCTTGATGCTGCTGCGCACCGGCATCCTCGTGCTCATGGCAGCGGCACTGCCGATCGCCGGCGCAGCCGGAGGCACCAAGGTCGGCAGCCAGGCATACGAGAAGATGCTGGCCTGGACGATCGCGTTCCTGCTGGTCAAGCCGGTCGGAGCGTTCGTGATCGGGGTCTCGGCGATCCTGTTCCTCGAGGCCACCCCGACCATCACCGACCCCGAGAACGGCGACGGGTTCATGGCCCTGTCCGGGGTCATCACCTTGTCCGCCGCGGCGCTGGTGCTGCCCGCCCTGATGCGCCTGATCGTCCCGAACGTCGGCGCACTCGGGGGCGGCGGCAGCGGCCTGGCAGCAGCCGCCGGCGCGGCCGCGGTCGGGGCGAAGGTCGGCGGGATGATCGCCACCGGCGGTGCCAGCGGCGCAGCATCCGGTGTGGCGACCACCAGCACCACCTCGTCGACCGCCTCGAACTCTCCGAGTGGGGCTACACCGTCCGGTTTCGGTGCTGCAGGTGGCGCCGGGAGCGGACAGGCAGGCGGCAATCAGAACGGAACTCCATCCGCCCGTGACGGCAGCGCCGCCGTCGGCAGCGGTGGCCCGCAGGGCAACGACTCGGGCACCCCCGGCGCCACCGCGTCCGGCAGCTCCGGCGCGGGCGGTTCCGGTCACTCCGGCTTCGATGCTCCTGTGGCGACAGGGGCCGGCCACCAGTTCAACCGAGGGGGCTTCGAACAGTGAGCAACGAGCCGACATTCAACACCTACGGCAACTGGCGCCGACCCCGCAGCACCGGCCTGCTCGGAGCCACCTTCGGCACCTCGATCGCCGGGATCGCCGCCGCAGCTGTCGTCATCATCGCGGGCCTGTTCCTCGGCATGACGGTCGCATTGCTGCTGGCCATCCCCGTGATCGTGTGCTTCATCCCCCTGGTCATCTCCCGTGACGGCCGCTCCGGCTACGAAAGGGCACTGATGCGAGTCCAGTTCTGGCGCGGCCGCCGCCGCGGTGAACACGCCTACGCCTCGGGCACGTTCTCCCGCGTTCCCGGGCGGGCCTACCGCCTTCCCGGCGTGCTCGGCGACACCGAGCTCTACGAAGGCATCGACTCCGACGGGCGCAGCTTCGGCATGATCCACATGCCCAGCCGGGGTGCCTACACCGTCGTGTTCGACGCCTACCCCCAAGGCGCCGAAGCTGTCGATCAGGACGTGATCGACCACTATGTCGGCAACTGGGCACAGTTCCTGTCCGGGGCCGGTGAGACCTCGGACATCCTCGCGGTGGTCACCACCGTCGAGACGCTGCCCGAGACCGGCATCGAGCTGTACGAGACGGTGCACCAGAACACCCGCGCCGATGCCCCGCAGCTGGCCCGTGATGCGGCCTACCAGCTCGCCACCGGCTTGACCTCCGGCGGGATCCGCCTCGCAGCCCGCATTGCGATCACCTTCGAGGCCAAGACCGCCGAACGCAAACAGGACCCCTCCGAGCAGGCCGTCGAGCTCGGCCGGCGTCTGCCCGCCCTGACGGCGTCGGCGGCACGGGCCGGTGTGCCGTGCTCGCCGATGGATGCCGACGAGGTCATGGCGTTCGTGCGCCGCTCCTACGATCCGGCCTCGCTCGTCGATGTCGAGACCGGCCTGCACTCCGGCGACGGCACCGGCTTGAGCTGGGAGGACTGCGGCCCGCGCACCGCTCTGGAAAGCCCGGACGGCGGCACGTACGTCCACGACGGCGCGGTGTCGGTGACCTGGGAGATGCGCGAAGCCCCCAAGGGCGCGGTGACCGAACGGGTGCTGGCACGTCTGCTGGCGCCGAACGAGGCGGTGCCGCTCAAGCGGGTGTCGGTGCTCTACCGGCCGCATTCGGCCGGCGATGCCACCGACATCGCCGACCGCGACTACCGCAACGCGATGGCCGAAGCGCACGGTGGGTCGCTCAAGAACGGCTCGATCGCCTCGGCGAAGTCGCAGATCGAGGTCGCCGCGACCGCCCAGGCCCGGATGGAGCAGGCCCGCGGGGCGGGCATGGTGCGCTTCGGGGTGCTCGTCACCGTCACCGAACCGGCCGGGCGCGCCGATGTGCCGAAGATCGACGCCCTGGTCGAGGACCTCTCGCGTCAGAGTCGGCTGACGATCCGCCGTTCCTGGTGCTGGCAGGCCGCCGCGTTCGCGGCCTGTCTCGGTGTCGGGGTCATCGCCCCCGATCACACCACCATTCCCAGCTTCCTCAGCAACTGACACGCAAAGGGCTAGAGGCATGAGTGCACGCAACGCCACGAGATCGTCGCGGCTGCGCACAGCGGAGAAGATCGCCAAGACTCTGCTGTCGGACGACGAGTTGTCCCGTCTCGAAGAGCAGGCCGCCACCGCGACTGGGCTGATGAAGGCATGGAAGAACGCCCTGGTCACCCGCCAGTACAGTCGCCGGGCGACGGTGGAGCGGTTGACCCGGATCAACTCCGACGGCTTCGACCGCCAGGTCGCCGATCTCGACGCCCGCGGATTCGACGGGGTCGGTGGGGGCCGGATGTCCACGGTGATGCCCCCGGTCGAATACCGCGGCACGAGTGTGCAGGTCGCCGGGATCTACCCGTGGATCGTCGGCGCGAAGGCCCCGCTGCTGGGCACCCCGCTCGGCCGGCACCTGACCACCGGCGCCGCAGTCGGGTTCGATCCGCTCTACGCCTGGACGATGAAGGCGATCACCGCACCGTCCTGCTTCATCTGCGCGCTCAACGGCTTCGGCAAATCGACGCTGCTGCGCCGGATCGCTCTCGGGGACATTGCGCGAGGCACATTGGTGCTCGTGCCCGGCGACGTCAAGCCGGACCTGCGGGTGCTCGCCGAGCAGGTCGGCGGGCAGGTCAGCGAGGTCGGCTACGGCACCGGCGCGATCAACCCCCTCGATCGCGGCCCGATCGGCGACGCGATCGACCAGCTCCCCGCAGGCTCCCTCGAACGGGAGAAGGCCGAGTTCGCGCTGCACGCCCGCCAGCTCAACATGCTCTGCGCGCTGCTCGAGATCGTCCGCCGCGGCCCGCTGCAGGACTTCGAGGAAACCCTGCTCGCCTCGGCGATCCGGCTGCTCTACGCACCCGGCTCGCCGTTCACCAACGCTCACGCGGCCCGGATCGAGGACCTGCTGACGCTGATCGCCTCCGGCCCCGGCGAGCTGCGGGACGACGCGGTGGCCGACACCGCCGAGGAATACCGCGGCCAGATCAAACCGCTGCTGCGCTCGCTGCGGGCCTTGGTCAAGGGCCGGTTCGGGGAAACCTTCAACCGGCACAGCACCGTGCGGATCGATATCACCAAACCGATGGTGGACCTGGACATGTCCTCCGTCCCGCCGGGGGACGAGTTGATGCGGGCCGCGGTGCTGCTGGCGGGGTGGAACGAGGCGTTCGCGGCGGTGGAGGCGGCGCACATCCTGGCCGACAACCAGGTGCCCGGAGCGAAGTCGATCGCGGCGCACATCATCTTGGACGAGGTCTGGCAGGTGATCCAAACCGGCAGCTCGGCGGTGGCCCGGTTGGATGCGGTGCAGCGCTTGCAGCGGTCGATGGGCGTGGCGATGACGCTGGTCACCCACTCGCTGGTGGACTTCGAGAAGGTCGGGGCCCTCGGCATGATCGAACGCTCCCGCGCCCGGATCATCGGCCCGGTCCCCGACGCCGAACTCGACCGCCTCGCCCACTTCATGAAGTTCTCCCGCGCTGAGCGGGCGATGGTGACCGGCTGGGCCAACGACAGCACCTCCTCGGTGGAGGAGAAGAAGGCGCTGCGCCAGGCGCGCCGCAAGAGCGCCGGCAACGACGGCACCGCCGCGGTCGAGAGCACGCGCACCGCCGCCGGTGTCGGGCATTTTCTGCTCAGGCTCGGCGAAGGCGCATCACCGGGCACCCCGTTCAAGGTGTGGGTGCCCCCGGCAGAAAAGGATTCCGGGATTCACGACACCGATGCCCGTCTGCGGGCCGCCGACGAAGACCGGGGCACGGAGTTCGCGGCATGAGCCGGCGGGAGCGTCGCGGCCGCCGCCGGTACACCCTGGTCGACGACCTCACCCGTGAGGCCGCGATCGAGGCGGTCCTTCAGCGCATGCAGGCCGGGGACAGCTTCACCGCCGCGACGCGAGCTGCCGCGGCGCAGCTCGAGGTGGCCGAAACAACGGTGCGGGGCTGGGTCACCCGCTCCGGCCGTCGCCCCCGCCGCACCGAACGCGATGTCGCCGCGTTGGAGGCGGAGCTGGCGCTGGCGCAGGAGCTGAACCGGGCGTTGGCGCGGGGGCACGGAGTCGCGGCCGAGGATCTGAGCCTGCGGTGACAGGCAAGGGGGGCACCGGGCTGATCGCGCTCATCCTGGCGCTCACACTCGTTCCGTTCTTCCTGCTCCTCATGCTGGTGATGGGGATCCAGGATGAACAAGACCGCCGCGCCGGCACGAGCTGCCTCGGACCCGGCCTCGGGTCCGGCGACAAGCTCGCACCGATGGGCTCGTTCCTCAAGCCGGTCGATCCCTCCACCGTCACCGTCACCTCCGGATTCGGCGAGCGTTGGGGCACCCGGCACAAAGGCATCGACCTGGCCGGCGCCGTCGGCACCCCGATCTACGCCTCCGCCGACGCGGTGGTGCGCCACGCCGGCCCCGCCTCGGGGTTCGGGCAGTGGGTGGTCCTCGACCATGTGCAGGGTGGGCAGTTGGTGTCCACCGTGTACGGGCACATCGACACCTACACCGTCGCCGTCGGTGAGCAGGTCCGCGCCGGTCAGCAGATCGCCACCCTGGGCAACCGGGGCCAGTCGACCGGTCCGCACCTGCACTGGGAAGTCTGGCCCGGCGGCTGGGGCACCGAAGCGGTGGATCCGCTGCCGTACTACGACGCCGCCCCCGCACCGGGACAGACGTCGGCCGGGCCGACCACCTCGGTGCCGCCGGCCCCGCCCCAGGGGGACCTGGCGCAGCCGTTGCCGCCGTCGGCCGGCTCCGAGCAGGGCCTACAGGTCGATGCGAAAAAGGTCGCTCGGGCGATGCACCTGAAGTTCGGGAATCGGATCGCGGGCCTCGGCGGGTGGCGGGCCGACGGTGGCTACGCGACCGATCACACCGAAGGCCGGACCATCGATGTGATGATCGCGAACCACCGCTCCGGCGACGGGGTGGCGCTCGGGGACGAGATCACCGACTACCTCCTGGCCCACGCGGAGTTCTTCGGCGTCGAGTACGTGATCTGGCGGCAGACCTACTACCCCGCCGGCGGTGCCCCGAGCCTGATGGAGGACCGCGGCTCGGAAACCCAGAACCACTTCGACCACGTGCACATCAGCGTCCGGGGGCAGGGCACCGACGAGAGGTTGGTGTCGTGGGGGTCGCTGCCCGGTGGCAGCGGCCACGCCACGTCGTCGGCTGCGGACTGCCTCATCTCCGGGGAAGGGGTGGGCGACTACCTCGCCGACGGCACCGTGCCGGACGAGTTCGCGGTGTGGCTCGAGCGGGCCGGGTCGATCTGCCCGCAGATCAGACCGTCGCTGCTCGCCGCGCAGCTCGCCGCCGAGAACGGCTTCCGTCACGGGGAGTCGGCTCCGGTGTCGGTGACCGGGGCGAGGGGGCCGGCGCAGTTCATGCCCGGCACCTGGGCGAGCTACGGGAAGGACTACGACGGCGACGGGAAGGTCGATGTGAACAGCATCGGTGATGCGGTCATGGCTCAGGGCCACTACATGTGCACCCTCGCCGAGGCGATCGACAGCTGGATCGCAGACGGGGTGGTCAGCGCACCGAACGGGCGCACCGAGCTGTATCTGGCCGGCTACAACGCCGGCGAAGGCGCGGTCCTGGCCTCCGGGGGCTTCCCGACCGGTGCGACCGACTACGTGGTGCAGACCCGCCCCTACGCCGACACGATCATCGCCGCCGAACCCCGGTACCGGGCGATGGGCAACCAGTGAAAGAAGGCAAGCCCGTGAGGATCACACGCATCACCGTCGCGGCGGTGGGCACCGCGGCCGCCGTCGCCGTGGCGGGTTGCGGCAGCAGCGACCCCGCAGGTGAGCAGCACGTGCACGAGGGCAGCGACGACCATCAGGTGATCGAACCGCTCTCGCCGCAGCAGATCGACGCCGACCAGACCGCGATCACGGCCATGCAGATGATCCTGTCCTGGCAGCCGGCGCTCGACGAGAGCAAGGCCGACGCGCTACTCCGGGCGAAGGCGTATCTCGGCGGGGACCTGCGCGCCGTCGCCGAATCCGGCACCCGCGCCGACGTGCGCCCGGACCCGGACTGGCAGCAGTGGGCCGCCTCGAAGGACGCGGTGGCCGCGACCTGTGTGCGGGCCGACTCGACTCCGGCCGCCCCGGCCGGGATGCGCACCCTCGTCATCGACGTCACCTGCACCCAGACGGTGCTGCATGCCGGCGGGCGCAGCACCCGTCTGACGCCGGAGACCTGGCGCACCACCGCCGTCCGCACCGACGGCGGGTGGCGGCTGACCGACTACCGATTTCAGCAGTAGAAAGGGGGCACACGACGATGGCACAGACGAGACGCGACCGGCCCCGCACCTCCTCGGGCGCCGACGAGGTGTTCCTCACCGCGTTCCCCGCCCTGGTGGTGACGGCGTATCTGCCGACGGTCGCCTACAACACCGGCGGGGGCCAAGACCCCACCTGGAACCCCATCGGATTGTTCTTCGCCCTGGCCTTCGGGTCCACGAGCTGGCCGGCCAGGGCAACCATCGTCCTCGGCGTCGAGCTCGTCCTGGTCGCCGCCCTGGCCGGGGCCGGGTGGTGGGCTCTGCGCCGGTTCGGGGTGCTCGAGACCCTTCAGGGCACACGCTTCGAGAAGCAGATCGATCGTCTCGCTCGCACGATGGTCGACCCCAAGGAGGTCGACGAGGCCGACCCGAGGTACCTCGCGGCCAGCACCGCCCGGCTCGCCCCGGCGATCCCGACAGATCATCCCGGCTATCTCGGCATCCCCCTCGGGCACACCGTGGTCGGTAACCGATCCTTGCGGATGACCTGGGAGTTCGTAGCGATCGCGTTCGCCGGCGCCCGGATGGGCAAGTCGGCGAGCTTCGCGATCCCGGCGATCTGTCACGCCCCGGGGGCGGCGCTGGTGGCGTCCAACCGCGGGGATGTGTATTCGCACACCGTTGGTCTGCGCCGCACCTCGGGGCGGGTGTGGGTGTTCGACCTGCAAGGGGTGAGTACCGGCAACCGGCAGCAGCGAGCCACGTTCTGGTTCGACCCGCTGCGCACCGTCACCGACCTGCCGTCCGCGGCGGCGGTGTGTGGTTATTTCATCTCCGCCGCCACCGACGCGCATGCCCGGGTCGATGCCTACTTCGACGGCAACGCCCGCGACCTGTTCGCTTCCTACCTGCTCGCCGCGGCCCTGGCCGGCGGGGACATCCGGCACGTGGTCGAGTGGCTGACCCACACCCAGTCGCAGATCCCCCCGGCGGTGCTCGAGCAGCACGGCTACCCGGAACTCGCCCGCACGATGCGCGGCAAGCAGGCCGTCAACGCCAAGCAACGCGACGGCTTCTACGACATGGCCCGCCGCTTTTTGTCCCCGTTGGACGAGCCGCGCTACGCCGAAGCGGTCCTGCCGAACCGGCGGGTCGTGATCGGCACCGACCAAACCGGCCGGGTCACGATCACCCCCGGTCGCCGCGTCCACGACCTGCCGGAGTTCCCCGCGGACGAGTTCGTCGCCTGTACCGACACGATGTACGCGCTGTCCAAGGACGGCCCCGGCTCGTCCTCGGCCATCTCGAGTGCCCTGGTCGGCCAGATCCTCACCTGCGCGGAGGAATACTCCGAGCAGCAGGCATCCGAGCGGATGCCGCTCCCGCTCACGGCGGTGCTCGACGAGGCCGCCAACATCTGCAAGCTCGAAGACCTGCCGCGCTGGTACTCGCACTTCGGCGGTCGCGGCATCATCCTCATCACCTTCTTCCAGTCCCCCTCCCAGGGCGAGAAGGTCTGGGGACGCGAAGCGTTCAAAGCCATGGTCGATGCATCCAGCGTCATCTGGTACGGCGGCAACGTCGACGACGACGCCTTCCTGTCCGGCCTGGTCGATGCCGTCGGCACCCACTACGTCGACACCGAATCCCGCAGCCGCCCCGCCGGATTCTTCGCCAGCGGTCAGGCGAGCGTGTCGAGCAACTGGCAGAAGGAAACCATCTTCGAAAAGCGGGACCTGCGGGCCCTGCCGAAAACCCGCGCCCTGGTCACGATCGGTGGCTCCACCCCGACCCTGGTCCGCAAAGCGTTCTGGGGCGACTCGCCCTTCGCCGAGGCGATCCGCCAATCCAAGCAGGACAGCAAACAGCTCGGCCCCGCCCACCAGAAGGCTCTACCTGTCGGTGAATCCGATCGGCCCGTCGTCGTCGCCGACATGGTGATGCCGCCCAAGGATCAGGCCGAGACGGCACCTATTCCCCTCGAGCCCACGCCCGAGACTTCTCGCGCCGACCGGCTCTTCCACTCCGAGTTTCTGGCAAAGGACTGAACATGGTCGAGGTCAACATCGCAGCGTCCGACGAGTGGGACACCAGCAACGAAGCACCCGACGGCGATGACTACGAAGACGAGGCAGACACACCTCCGAAGAAGAAACCGAAGTTCGCCAACGTCATCGAGTGGGTCAACGGTTTCTTCCTCCCGGTGATCCGCCGTCGGATCAGCGACAACGACGGGGGCCTCTCGTGGGACCCGAGATGGTGGGCCTACCCGGAGGTCGTGGCCCGCCTGACCGCGCTGCACCAGGCGTGGGAGGAGGCACGGGTCTCGGATTCGATGTCCGCGATGTCGGCGTGGTGGATTCAGCACCTCGAACCGCACCTGCGCGTCATTCTCGACGGCGACACCGGGCCGATGGCCAACGCAAAGTCCGATCGCAGCTTTATGGGTTGGCCAGTCATGCCTGCCGACCCGGTCCCGTCCAGCGTCCTCAACAACATCCTCAACAACTAACCAGGAGTCATCGACAAGTCTCGAAGTCGCCATGTTTGGGTTCAACCATCGATCCAGGTGTCTACCGCCGTGAAGCGTGTTTCAGCCTTGACTGCGCCAGCGGCGCACACTGTCTTGCGGCACACCCAAGTGGGGGCGGGAAACTGGGCATCGGCGCAGATCGCGGCGCCGCCAAAGCCTATTCAAGAAGTACCACCTTCGCCTTCTATGCACGCCCTGTCGCCATGTACATATACGCGCTCATTGAATATTCCGACACGCTTCTAGCTGCTGTCGCCGGTGGATTCTGAGCTGTTCGGTCGGCTGCCGAAATGATAAAGGAGCAAAACGAACGGAGCGATTACTCCCATGGCGCCATAGATCATAAAAACTTTATGAGTTTTATGGAACTTTTCATAGTACGGATTGTGAATACCCGGCCACCAAAGAAGTACCGCAAACAGGATTCCGATCACGATGGTTGCAATCACCACCGCCTCCGGAGTTACCTTTCGATCGGTGGCGTACTCAAAGACCCACGCTACGACCAGCATAATCCCGCGTGCGATCGCTATCCCGACCATTGTCAATATCATGAGGAGCCCGAGATCATTCAGAAAAACGAAGAATCCGCGGCTAGTGGCGAATCCTACGACAGCGGTGATCAGCGCGAGCACTCCAGATATTTCAGCGGCAAGTTGGAGTAAATACCTGACCTTGGGCAATCCGTGACTGGTTCCCCCAGGGGACTCGCTCTCCCCCTGTGGGCGTTCGTCGCCCGCCGTCATAAAGCAATAGTGTAGACGCTGGTCGACTCCACACCAGGGTTTCCTTGAAAACAAGGAGGCCAATTGCCCATCGATGACATATCGGACCCGCTTATTCCTCGGCCCATTGGCCCCAGCTAGGGGGACCCGCTCAATTGGTGCAACTCGGACGTAAACCCGACTCCTCCTCGATTGCTGCGCCATCCGGTAACCCCAGGGCTTGAAGCAGAGGCGGTGCCCTTCCCTACCCGTGATTCCCGAAGTCCACATATGCGTACAGCCGTGACAGCATCTGCGCGTGCATGTTCCGCGCAGTGCCGGTGCGCAGCATGGTGCTAGGCGTGTGCACCGGCCTACAGGCGGCGCACAGTCTGCAGCCGGTGCGTTGCACGACCATCATTGCGCATCCCAAGGACACTCCTGCTTACCACCAGGCCAGCGCAGCGAGCAGTTCGTAGACGACGGTTCCGGGTCAGCACCCGAGTGTCGCTTCGTGGCCGTGCTCGACACCCAGATCGGGAACGAACGCGGCCTCGTTCGTGTGGTCGGGTTGGCGTTCGATGTTGAGCATCTCGGTCACCGACCGGGGATGACTGCTCATCGCAGCCGCGATCGCGTCGAGTAGTTCCTGGCTGAGCTGGTTCATATCGACGGGGGACAGGGGAGGGGCCGCCTCATCGTTTCCGTTGATCGGGCCGATCGCGGCCCCGATGCCTCGGCCGGCCTTCTCGAGCACGGATCCGATCTGTTCGAGGTTCGCTCCACCCTTTGCTTCGGAAGAAGTCGTCGGTTCGGTGTGCACCTGCTCGAGCCGATCGGACACATCGGCGTCCTCGACGGCCGCGGCCGCGTTGCCGGATGGGATACCCTGCTCGGTCTCCGGTTCTGCCGGGTCCGCGGACTTGTCGAAGTCGAACCCGCGGTCAGCATATTTCTCGGGGTCGGCGTGTTCGGTGACGGTCTCGGCCTGTGCAGCGTGAGTCTGCGCCTCCATGTGGGTGGCGACTTCAAGCGGTACCGGCGTCGGTTCCGGGACGGTCAGATGCGTGTGGGACAGCTCGGCGAGCTTGTCGAACGGGGGCAGTGCCTTGGCTGCGACGTAGCTCAGCGCCACCGCACCGGCCGCGTCGAAGGCCCGCCGATCGGCTTCCCGGTCGGCGGCGACACGGGCGCGAAGCCGGCGGTCCATCTCCTCCGGCGGCATCTGGGCCTGGACGCAGCGGGCCTGTTCCTGCCGGTACTGCGCGGCCCGCATCGCTTCGAGGCGGGCCGCGTTGTCCTGCGCGAGCTGCTGCCACTTGCGGGCCGCGGCGGAGTTCTCGCCGCCGAAATGCCGAGCGGTGGCCGCGGCAGCGAGGATCTGCACGGTGGTTTGGGTGGCCGGGGACCCGTGGAACACGCCGAGGACGGTCTTCATCGGCTGCGGTTGGGGGGCGGGCCGGCCCTGACTGCGTTCGGTTTCGACCTTGCGGACGAACGCGGCGACATCCATGACGTCCTGGCGTGCCCGCACGGCAGCCGGCCGCGGTTGGGGCTGCGCCGGGGGTTGTTGCGGCGCTGCGTTCCGGGCGGCGCGGACGTCGATGAACGCGGCAGCATCACCGCCCTGGTTGGGGCGCGTGCGACGAAAACGGCGGGTGCGGTCGCTGTCAGCCATCGGTGGAAGTCCTCACTTTTCTCTTCGTGCAGTGCACGTGCGTCGGTGTCACCACTGCACCTCGGGACCGGACTCGCGCTGGGTCCGGTCCAACTCGGGGTGCGTAGTCATCGGCGGCGGTGTGCTCGCCTGGGGCCGGGTCCGGCGTGTCTCGGGTGGTGTTCCGTCCTGCTCACGCCGGGCGATTTCGGCGTCGATCTGGTCGAGGAGGGCCTGCTCGGTGTGCAGTCCTTCCTCCAGACGGGTGATGCGGTCGCGCACCCGGCCGATCGCCTGTTCGTCGATCCCACGGGCACGGTCGCGGCGGGCAGCTGCGGCCCGGTTGAACTGCGCGGAGCGTTCGATGATCGGCCAGTCCCGCTCCGGGGGAGCGGTCTGCTCGGCCACCGACAGCGCCGCCGCGGCTGCGGCGATCTGCTCGGCGGTCACGGCCGGATCGGTGCGCAGGCGTTCGAGCCGGGTACGGACGGCGCGCACCGCCTGGATGTGCCGATCCTGTCGCTCGACCTCGGCGACACGTTCATCGACGGCCGTCACTGCCGAATCGGCGCCGCTGACGCGGCCGAGTTCGTCTTCGGCCAAGGCCAGAAGGTGCCGGTCCTCGCCGAGCCGTCGCAGGCTCGACTGGCGTGCAGCGAACAGTTCGGTGTCGCTGTAGCTCGCGTACGGCGAGGACGGCTTCGCCGACTTCCTGCGCACGGCCGGCGTCGCGGCCAGCCGCTCGATGGCCGCTTCGATCTTCTCGCGGCGCCCGCCGCGGAGGTAGGCCAGCGGGTCGTGCTGGTCGTCGGGTGCGTTCGATACCACCCGCGAGATCGCGATCTCGCGCACCGTCTTCTCCCACAGCCGCATTCGCCTCGGGTCGTCGCCGGGGGTGCCCACCGCCGCAACCCACGGGGCGTTCTGCTCGATCGCCCGCGTGAGATACGAGTCGACGAAGGCGTGCATCTGCTGTTGCTGGGCGCGGGCGTAGGCGGCGAGGATCGGGTCCATCTCGGCCGCCGCGTCAGTCACGGCCGGCACCTTGTAGCGCGCCAGATCGTCGCGGCGGGTGCGCGGCAGCCCCGGTCCGTCCTCGGGCGCGATGCGCGTGCGCAGCGCCCGAGCCAGCACCCGGCCGGGAGCGTTCTTGCCGTCATCGACCTGCCCGACCCGTCCCTGCTCGCGCAGTTCCTCGGCCGCTTCGCGCAACAGAGCCTGGGAGTCCCAGCCAAAGGTTTCCGCTTGCGTGACCCATTTGACGACGGCATCCCAGCCGCCGAGGTCGTGCACCCATCCGAGCTGCCGTTCGGTGAGGATCGACGACAGCAGCTTTTCGGTGTAGTCGTCGTACAGCGCGGACACGGCCAGCTCGTAGATGTCGGTGATCTTCGACCACGACGAGGCCTGGCGTTGTGCGTCTTCGATCATCTGGTGGGCGGTGCGCTGCGAGCCGTCGCGTTCGATGATCCGCGCCAGCAGACCCGTCACGCCGGGATGGTCCTGCTGGGGGTGTTCGAAGTCCCAGTCGGGCAGCTCGCCGCCCGCGGCGTAGACGATGTTGGCGTGCTTGCCGCGGGTGAGCGCCACATACAGCGACTGCCGATCCATGTTCGCCGCGGCGAGCACATGGCAGTGGCCCACGGTCATGCCCTGCGAGCGGTGCACCGTCGTCGCGTACCCGAGTTGCACGTTCTCGGCGATGTAGTCGGCCGCGACGGTGACCTCACCTTCGCTGATGTTGTTGCGCAGCCGCAGTGAGCCGTCGTCGCCGATCGCGGTGACGGTCCACAGATCGCCGTTCTTGACCCGGCCGGACTTGGTGCCGTCGGAGTGCTTGACGACGTATTTCGAGTTGTTCTTTCGTGTGACCACCACGTCGCCGACCGCGGCCTCGAGACCGTCCGCCAGGACGATGCCGGGTCCGGTGACGGTGCCGCCTGTGCGGTAGTAGGCGGCGGCTTTCTCGTTGAGCTGGCGCACCAGGTCGTTGGTCGGGGCGACCATCAACGCGACCTCGCCGGCCTCGACGTCGCGGACGTAGGCGTCGAACACCAGGTCCGGAAGCTCGTGGGCCATGCCCTCGCGGATGCGGGCGTTGCCGGCGTACCAGTCCAGCACCGACGCATCGCCGCTGCGCAGTTGCAGGCTGGCCTCGGCCTCGCCGGCAGTGGTGAAACGGTGCACCTGTTCGAGGAACGGCGCGCCGGTCAGATCGGCCAGATCACGCAACACACCACCGGCTTCGACGGAGGCGAGCTGCTGCGGATCGCCCAACAATCGCACCACCGCACCGGTCTCGACTGCGATGCGTGTCAGGTCCGCCAGATCCCGCGCCGACGCCATGCCCGCCTCGTCGACGAGCAGCAGATCACCCTTGTCGATGCCGGTAGGCAGACCGACACGGTGGCGGGTGAGCACATCGGCGAGGGTGCGGCCCTGCACCGCAATCTCTTCCCCGAGCACCTCCGCGGCACGGGCCGACGGACCCAGCGCGATGACTTTTCCGTAGCTGGTCTCCCAGGCGCGGGCGATCACGGTAGCGGCGGTGGTCTTGCCGGCACCGGCCGCACCGACCGCCACAGCAACGTGCTTCTTCGCGGTGAGGAAGTGCTCGATCAGGGCGATCTGGTCGCTACCGAGGCTGTGGCCGGCCGTGCGCTCCGCTCGCTTGATCTGGCGTCGGATCACGAAGCCGGAGACGGTGCGCTCATCGTCGGCGAACGCCTGCTCGCGCATGAACTTCTCGGCCTCGAGGACCGACTCTGCGGTGTACCGCATCTCGGCGCGATCGACGAGTTGGCTGCGCACCAGGCCGCGTTCGATGCGTTCGGTGACGCGCTCCGGGCCGTGATACTCCTCGGTGAAGGTCGGCTTGCAGTAGTCCCGCAGCGCCAGTTCCAGGGCGTTGTCGTACATCGCCCGCAACTCGTCGTCGGTGTCGAAACTGAACTGACGCAACTGCCGGTCGATCTCGGCGGACAGCGAGAACACCGTCCAGGTGCCGACCTTGCGCGAGAGCGCATCGACCACGTCTTCCACCAACGCGGGCACCTGGGTGGGGGAGAACACCGGACGACGATCGCGTTCGCCTTGCACCGCATCGACCAGCTCGGCCGGATCGCTTCCGGCGAGGATCGCCTCGGCGCGCTGGCGCCATTCGGACCGCAACTCGGCCAGTGACCGGGGCGGATTCTTCGCGTTGCGGGTATCGAGGGTGGCCTGCTGCGCGTGGGCGTACTGCACCTTCTTCGGCGGATTCTTGCCGTACCGATCCTTGTACTCGCGCGCCAGTTCTTCCTGGCGTGCCTCGATTTCCGACCGGCGGGAGAACTCGTCGATCAGCGACAGCGGGATGCCGTCGACCTCGTAGACCGGCTGCTTGCCGACCTGGGTGTCGGGTCGGGGAGCGAAGGTGACACCGAGCTTGCGTGAGACCAACTCGGCGACACGGGTGTTGTACTTCTCCGAGCCGGCGACGTTCGCCTTGTACAGAATCGACCCGTCGATCGTGGTCCACTTGTCCTCGGCGAACACCCGATTGAGCACGGCGCAGTGGGTGTGCAGGTTCGGATCGGAGGCGCGATTGTCGTAGTGATCGAACCGGGCAACCAGTAGACCCTCGGCCTTGACCTTGCGCGCACCGCCGGCCCCGCGGCGGGTGTAGATCACTTCGTTTTCGATCCACTCCAGCGTCTCGGACACCGCCTGCGCGTGGGCTTCTTCGACCGCGGCCTTGACCTTCTCGTCGCCGAGCCCCCACAGCAACGACACCGACTTCATCGGCGTGAACACCAGGTCATAACCGGCCACCGGCTGCCGAACCTTGGTGTACTGCTCGGTGATGAACTCCCACACCTGTTGCTCGCTGAGCAGGTCGGCCTTCTCGCCCTTCCTGCGGCGAAGATGCTTGCGGGCGGTCGAGAGCTGGATCGCCTTCTTCGCATCAGGGGCCGGGTATTCGCCGTACTGCGCCTTGTAGGAACTGCACAGTTCCTCGACGTCGTTGACGTACTCCTGGCTGCGCTGGAACCACGAAAACGCCCGGCCCAACGCCGTCGCCCGCGACCAGTTCAGCCGGTCTTGGATCGGGGCATCCGGTCCGGGCCTGGTATCGAATGCGGCAGGTGTGCGAGCGGCACCGAACACCGCCCGCATCGCCGATTCGGTGACTTCGGTGCCGACCTCGACACCGACCTTCTCGGCCAATTTGCCGCACCAGATGCCGGGTGGAGTGCCCTTGGTGACGTAGTAATCGACCGCATCGGCCTTGCGGGTCTCAGTGGCGTCGCCCTTGGCAACGTGCTTGGTGAGATAGACGTAGCCGTCCCCGGCGTTGAGCTTGTGGACGGTCATCACGGAAGGTGATCATGCCATGTCGCAGCTTCAGTGCATGAGGTGTGTAGAAGTTTTGGGGCTGACCACAGGTCAGCCTGGGCGTGCCTAAAAACTCGACGTTTCGGGGCACGTGACGAGGGGTGCCGGCGTGAGGTATCAGGGGGAGCGGTTCGGCGGGAAGGGGAATCAGAACTGTGATCCGATACGGCAACACGGCGTCCGGGGTGTGAAGCCGTGTGCGGCCGCGGTGAGCCGATACACTCCCGGGCCATGGCCACGTCTTCGAAGGCGGCAGCGCGCCGCTCCCTGCGCCCGCACACCACCCCGAACGTGCGCGAGAACCTGCGTCGGGAGAAGGAGCGTGTGCTCGCCCGCCAGGCCGAACTGGAGACGCTCGCGGCGCCGATCAACGAGGCGGCCGCCCAACTGGCGAAGATCGACGCGATCGTCGATGCGCGAGCTGCGGCCGCACAACGCAAGGTTGCGCAGTTGGAGAAGGCACGCGACAAACGGATCGAGAAGATCCGCGCCGAGTTCGCCGCGAAAATCGCCGCCGCCCGCTCCGACGCCGAGTCGACCGAGCTCGGCCTGACGCGCGACGAGCAGGCGCGCGAAGAAGCCTTGCTGCTCGACTATGCGCGAGCGATCGTCGCGTTCGCCGAGGGTGCGTCAGCCACCGAACTCGCGTCGGTTCTCGGCGTCGGCACACGAGAGGCGAAGAAGGTCCTCGAACAGGCAAAGACGGACCTTGCGACATCGAGTGTTCCTCTCGCCCCGGTCGAAACCACGTCGGTGACCACCGTCGAGGCTGCGGTCGGCGCGACGTCACCGGCCACGCCGGCAGCGGTCGGATCATGACGGGCCGGTGAGTAGTGCTCGGCGACGGCGCGCCGCTCTTCGACCTCGAACCGAAGGCCCGACTGGACTTGCGGCTTCTTCTGCGCGGCCATCGCCGGGGAGTTGAGATGTCCGTCGTAGCGAGGAAAGTCATCCGGCAAGAGCTCATGCCGACGGCGGTCCTGGACAAGATCGAGCGTGAGCCCCTGCCGGTGGACACCGACCGGGTTCGCCGGAGCCTGGACGGGACACGTGAGCGGGCCCCGGGACAAGCGCATGTTCGAGTACGAAGGGCGTGGGGGGCAACTTCTGTGCACCGGTGACCTCGACACGATCCGACGGGTCGTGCTCTTCGATGACGAGCTCGGGCACGAGGTGCGTACTCTCTCGCCCTGATCGTTCCGTGGACCGAGTCCAGGCGCCTCGACGTTCGTGATACCGTGCGCCACCATGTCGCGGCGTGAAACCGCGAACCGGGCGCACGCGCGGTCAGGGTCGTGCGAAGAGCGTGACGCTCGATGAGTTTCGGGACGTGGTGTCGACAGACTGACCGGTCATCGACGCCAGAGCTCCAGTGACTCCCAGTGCTGTGGGACGCCGAGGGACGCGATCGACAGGGCGTGCGAGGTCGGGAACGCCTGCAGTAGCTCGGTCAGTCGCCGGTACCAGTCCGTCTCGGCTTCGATCGAGGGGAGAAGGTAGGCGATCACGGCCAGCGCGTTGTATGTGCCGAAGACACCTTTGGCTGTCTGCTGGTCCCGAAGGTGGTCGAGGAGCGGTACTTGTCCGGCTTTGGGTCGCGCCGGCGCATGCTGGAGTTTGCGGTTGAACAGGCGCGCGTGGTGGGCTGCGACGTTGCGCACGTAGTTGAGGCTGGCGAGCCAACTGACCATGAGCTTCTTGGTCGGCACCCCGAAGGCGAGCGCGATCTCTTCGGCGTCCTGCTGGCGCTGCCCCCGGTAGAGGACGGAGAGTTGGCCGAGTTCGAGCAGCTCGGTCAGCGCCCAGACCGGCATCCGGTCGTCGTACTTTTCCCGGAAGTGCGCGACGAACTGCTCGTCGGACTGGGCTCGCCGCTCGCGGGCGCGTTCGAGCCACCTCGCGTGCGAGCTGGGAATCGGCTCCCCGCTGTCGGGGTCGGTCCCCGGCTCGGTGAACGCCTCCGTGAAGCAGGTGGGATCCTCGTGCGCGAAGGCGGAGGTGCGCCCGAGCACGTACCCCACCTGCATCCGCACCGCGACTTCGAGGCGTTCGACGCCGTCCATGACAAGCATGCGCAGCCGCCGGTCGAAGTCGATGATCGCCTCGGCATGCCCCAGCCTCGTTCCCGGCCGGTAGCCGCTGAGCACACGGGTGTACGTGCGGCCGGCGTCGTCGACGTGCTGTTCGGACTTGCGGAAGGGGTAGAGGTAGCCGGTGAGCCGGTAGTAGCCCACGGCTTTGAGCAGCGCGGCCGCGCGGTCACGATCGCCCACGTCGACGCCCTGGCTCGCCAGCCGCTCGACCTGCTGTTCCAGGGACAGCCAGGGCTTCGTGTACTCGACCATGAATATCCCCTGCACAAAAGAAAATCAGCCCGCGCCTTGCAGCAACGGGCTGATCATGATGACTCGATGGTAGCACGGCCTTTCGGCAGAACGCTGGCATTGTCCTCATACGTCGGGTTCGCGGCTCGAGTGGTGTGGGCGGGACAGATCGACACACGGATCATCGGCCTTCGGCGCGGGGATGCCGCCGGTTCGTACCTGGTGAGAGTCTCGGTGGCCGAGGGTCGCGGCGGCGATGGCGCGTAGGTCGACGCCGTGGTCGATGATCGGGCCGACGGGGATGGGGTCGGTGGCGTCGGTGATCGCCATGTCGAGCACCTTGCGCATCAGGCGGGTGTCGCCGGTCTGCATGTACTCGAAGCGCCCCCAGACGAATTGCTCGCGGAGGTCTCCGAGCAGAGGGTTGTGGGCGAGGTCGGCTTTCTTGACGGCGATGAAGCGGTCGGTGTGCAGGGTGTAGCCGGCCTCGGTGCACAGCTGCCGGAAGAACGCGAACTGGGTTCGGGTGTTGCCCTCGCGGAAGGGATGGACGTAGTTGATCCGTAGCCACACCTTGGTCAGTTCATCGAGAAACGTATCTCGGTTCAGTCCGCGCAGGTTGTCCTTGGCGGCGATGCGGCCGAGGACAAGAGTACTGGCTTCGGGGATTTCGCGGGCCTTGAAATACGAATGCGGGATTTCGGTGACGGGGCGCCCGCCGGCGCGCACGGCCGCGACGTCCGGCCCCATCTTGACCATCGGCCAGTCCCACGGTGCGGTGCGCAGCTGGCCGGCCCAGGGGTAGACGTCCTGGAACAGGTGGTGATGGATGCGTTGGAAGTGTGGCAGGTCGAACCGGCCGGGGATCGGATCGTCGGCCAGTTCCTGCATGCGCATGTAGCTGATGACGCCTTCGGTGCGGTGCAGCAGGTCGGCGTCGGGGATGCCGTGCGGCCATTTCTCCGATCGCAGGACTAGGCTTTTCATCACGGCGCGGCTGGTGTCGGGCATTCCGTCCGGGTGCCAGTCGACCGTGTCGGGGATGAAGTAGTCGAGCCATTCGCGGGAGTAGCGCGGGGCCATGTCAGTCGATCTCGTAGCCGGCTTCGCGAGCGATGATCTTGGTGACTTCGTCGACGGTCGTGGTGCCCCGGATCAGTTCGACCAGCAGTTCCTTGTCGGCGTCGCTCATCTCGCGGCCTTCGATGGCCATGATCGGTTCCATCGCGGCGACGGCGGCGCGGGCTTCGGCTTCGGTCTTGCGTGGTGCCACAGGTTCCCCCTGGTCGGTGGTGTGGTGGGGCAGGACCGTCGGGTCCTGCCCCACCGGTGGTGTCGAGGCTAGAGACGCGATCAGACGGCGCGACCGTCTTCCTCGTATCCGCCTCCGTATTCGGCTTCGTACTGCCGCGTCGGGTCGATGTGCTGCTGCTGTTGCGGCGCTGTGCCGTGGGGATTGAACTTGTGCAGTGGGCGAACGTCTCCTGCGGCCCGCAATCCGTGTGCGAGCGTGTCATCGAGCTCGAAGGCGCCGGGGGCGGCGCTGACCGTCTCGGTCGGCTCCACGATCGCATCGGTGGGTTCGACCACCGCGGCGGTCGGTTCCACCGTCGTGGGGGACGCGGCGTTGTCGAGGCGTTCGCGGCGGTCGATGCCGGCCTGGTGAATTGCCTCGCGGGGGATCTCCCGGTCGGCGGCGAACTGTTCGACCACGCGGGTGCCGATGCTGAATGCCTCGCCTCGGGTGTTGACGGCGTCACGGTCGATCGCGCCGTCGCCGTCCCAGGCTTCGAGGTGCCATTGCCGGTCGTCCCAGTGCACTCGGGCACCGGGCCGGCCGCTGCCCTGGTCGAAGCCGTACTGCCAGATTGCTTCGGTCTCGTCGAGGGCCACCCACGGTTGGGCCTTGCGGCTGGCTTCGCGTTGTTCGGCGCCGTCGAGCCATTGCTGCCGGGCGGCGGCCATGCGCGCCGGCACCGAGGCGATGAGGTCGGACTTGCTCATGCCGCGGTGTTCGGCCCAGGCATCGGTGGGGTTCAGGTCGAGGGTCCACTGCGGGTATTGCCCGTCGGCGGCTCGCCGTTCGCGTTCCTGGCGGGCTCGGCGTAGTGCTTCGGGGGAGTTCTCGCGGGCGTTGACCTCGAGGCGCAGCTCTTCGGCCCGCAGTTTCGCGGCGTCGAGTTCGTCCGTCTCGGTGAACTCGAGCTCCGGCTCGGACTCGGCGTCGGCGAGCCGGCCCCGGTTGTGTTCGATCCGCGCTTCGATGACGGGCACCTGCCGGACCGCCTTCTCGGCGAGATTGCGGAGGGTGGTCAGCATCCCCTGCGCCCCGCTGGCTTTCTCGACCGCGTTGAGGAACCGGTCTCGGTCGTACCAGGCGATCTCCTCGCCGACACAGAGGTAGAACTGGCCCAGGACCTGGGTGTAGCCGAGTTCGAGGGGCACGCCGCCTATGGCCCCGAAGACCACCTCGTCGTTGCTGCGGGTCACCTCCTCCTCGAGCCGGATCAACGCCCCTCGCAGCGCGTCGGCCAGGTCGGCGGTTTCCGAGTCGGGGATCGCGGCGTGGGGGAAGTGCCAGATCTTCTGGGCGCGGTCGTCGATGCTGTTCCACGCGGCGAGCTTGTCGACCGTCGCCCGGACTTCGGGCAGCCGGGTCTCGTCGGTGGTGATGGACTTGCTCAAGGCCCGGATCGCGGCGCTGCGGGCGGCGTTGGCGCCCTGGACGGCGTCGCGGCGGGCTTCGAGGTCGGCGACCTGCTGGTCGGCCTCGACCTGCGCGACGAAGACCGGATCGCCGGTGGCGGCGGCCTTGCTCTGTGCCCACGAGACGGTCAGGTCCCCGCCGAGGTCTTCCATCGTGGGGGGTACGTCGGCCTTGCGGATCATGGCGACGAAGTTCGATTTGCGGGCCACGTACTGGTACATCATCGCGTCGTAGGAGCGGCGGGCGACCATGTTGACCACGCTCACGGTCTGGTGGACGTTGCCCTGGCGGATGATGCGGCCGAGGCGTTGTTCCATGTCCGCGGCCGTCCACGCCGGGTCGAGGTTGATCATCTGCTTGAGCGCCCGCTGGACGTTCAGGCCGGTGCCGCCCTTCTTGGTGGAGGTGAGCAGCACCCGGATCCGCCCGTCCGCGCACGCTTCGACCAGCCTCGCTTTGGCCTTGGGGCCCTCGTAGTCGTGCATGAACGCGATTTCGTCGGGTTTCATGCCCCGAGCGATCAGGGCGTCGCGCAGCTCGGTGTAGAGGTTGCGGGATCGGGGGCCGGCTCCGGCCTTGGGGGTGCCGCGGTCGCAGAACACCAGCTGGAACACCCCGGTCATCTCGGGGCCGTACTTGTCGGCCGGGATCCGCAGGTCGGCGTGGTCGGTGTGGACCTGCCAGATCAGGTCGGCGGCGTGTTCGATGCGGCTGTGCTCCGGGCCGGGAGGGGCGAGGTTCGCCAGCGAGGGGTGCATGGTGAGGTTGCGTCCGTCGGTGGCGATCTTGAGGCTGTTGTCCAGGTCCATCCGATCGCCCTGGATCGTGCCCATGCGCACGTCCAGGTCGGCCATCGCGTCGAGGGCGTCGGGGCCCAGGTCGAACTCGACGATCTGCGGGGTGCCGCCGTCGAGGGTGGGCAGGCGCACCGGGATCTGATCGGCGGTCACCACGTCGCGGAACTGGTCGAACATCGCCACCAGCTGCGGGACGTTGGCGTATTCGGCCATGCGGGTGCGCATCTGGATGCGGGTGGCGGTGGTGTTCATCTCCGCCACCGATACCGGCTTGGCGAAGGTGCCCGCCCAGTTGTCGATGCGCCCCAATCCGGCCTCGTGCAGCAGATCCGGGCGCAGGTACTTCATCATCACCCAGATCTCCGACAGCGAGTTGGTGATCGGGGTGCCGGTGGCGAACGCGATCGCCTTGGCCGGGGCGTGCGGCATGCCCTGCTCGGCGTTGCGAGCGCGGGCCTGCTCGCGCAGGTACTTGGCTTTCATCTCCAGGTCGGTGGCGCGCTGGGAGCCGGTCGGCACCGACAGGTCGGCGCTGTTGGACGGGCGGGTGAGGTTCTTGTAGTCGTGGGCCTCGTCGACGAACAGGAAATCGCAGCCCGATTGTTCGAAGGTCAGCCCGTCGTCGGTGGCCTTGGCGTCGATGATCTTCTCGATGCGGCCTTCGGCGGCCTTGATCGCGTTCTCGATCTGCTTGACCGTGAACTCCGCTCCCTGGTTGTTGGCGGCGTCGAGAGCCTGCCGGAGTTCGGCGATTTCGCTGTCGAGGTATTCGATCTGCGCTTCGCGGCGCATGGCGATCTTGCCGAACACCGACTGCGGCACGATCACCAGATCCCAGTGCCCGACCGCGCTCTGCCCGACGAAGCGTTGCCGGTCGTCGCGGCCGTCGAGTTCGGAGGCGACGAGGATGTTGGCGTTGGGGTAGGCGTCGCGGGCCTCGACCGACCACTGCGCGAGCAGGTGGTTGGGCACCACGATCCAGGGCTGGCGGATCTGCCCGAGTCGTGTGGCTTCCATGCACGAGGCGGTGATCGTCAGGGTCTTGCCGGCGCCGACCACGTGGTCGAGCAGGATCGTCTCGTCGTGCAGGAACCGCTGCACCGCGGCGGCCTGGTAGTCGTAGGGCGTGTATTTCGGGTTCAGGCCGGGGAAGGTCTTGCTGTGTCCGTCGTGGACCGGTTTGACGAACGAGTTGTAGCGCTCGTTGAAGGTGGCGGCCAGGCGCAGGTAGCGGTCGCCGTCCTCCCACAGCCACTTCTCGAACCGTTCTTGCAGCGCACCAGCGGAGGCGTGGGCCTGTTCGGTGAGCCTGACGTGGAACCGCGGCTTGGGGGAGCGCTCGAGCTCGTCGGCGGTCTTGGTGACCTGGATGGGTTTGTTGTTGGCGAGTAGCTCGAACATTTTCACTCCGGGGAGCCGGCCGGTGCCGTACTTGTCGGGATAGCCGCTGGAGAACTCGTGGCGGCTTTTCTGGTCGGTGGAGATCTCCCAGCTGCCGCTGACCTTGTCGTGCTCGACGGTGAGCCGGTCCGGGCGCAGCCCGAACTCCTGGATCAGGAACGCGCGATAGTCCTCGATCGGCACCCAGGTCGCGCCGATGCGCACCCCGATGTCGGCGGGGTCCACATCCGCCGGCACCACCGATTCGAGGGCCTGCACCAGCGGGGCGTAGCGGGGATCGGTGGCCGCTTTGACCTGGGCGAGGGCGAGTTTGTCGCGGACCTGCCCGGACAGGGCGACGGTGGCGAGTTCCCACTGCCTGTCGGTGTGCAGGGACGGGTAGATGCGGCCCTGGGCCCCCTCGAGGGTGTCCTCGACGGACAGGTTCAACAGCTCGGCGACCCGGTGCGGGGAGATGTGTCCGAGTTCGTCGAAGCAGATCGCCAACGCCTCGTCGAGGTCGGCGGCGCCGGTGGCCTTGTCCTTGAACGGGGTGGTGTCCTCGGTGAAGATCGCCGTCTTGGTCGCCACCGCCTCGGTGCCGTCGAAGCGCGACTGGAAGTTCTCGATCGCCAGCACCATGCCCAGCCGCGGATCGCGGGCGATCGCGCCCTGCAGATGCGCGGAATACCGCCGCGGCTGCGGCTGCTCGGCCGCCTTCTCGCGCAGCTCCTCGAGCACCTCGTCGGGAATCGACCCCTCGAACGGTCCGGCATCCCTCGGGTCGAGGCCGTCGGCAATAGCCTCGTCGCGGCCGGTCTTGATCCGCCACTCGGTGATCGCCTTGTCCAGGCGAGCGGCGATCTTCGCCTCCGACAGCGGCGTCGGGTCGGTGAGCTTGAACCGGTTCAGCGGCCCCCACCGGCGCACATAGCCGTCGTAGAGCGAATTCAGCCGGCCCCGGATCACGTCACGGTCGGCGACGGTATGCGTGCGGGAGCGGCTGGCCTCGGACAGCTCCATCACCGTCTCACCGAGAGCGATGAGCACCTTCCACTGCTCGGCGAGATCCTTGCCGCGGCAGCCGACCTCGGCCCAGCCCCGGCCGAGGGTGAACTGCTCGAAGCGATTCTCTGCCTCGTGGAACCGCATCGCACCGGGCAGCACCTCGTTCGAGTCCAGACCGGCTCCGGTGCGCAACCCCGGCGTGGTGAACGCCTCTACCTGCACCGGATCGGGGGCCGGGGCGGTGAACCCGAGACCACGTGCGACGGCCCGGTCGACGAGCGGATCGAGCTGGGCGCGCAGCTGCTCGGCCAGGGCGGCGCCGGTGTGCGGGGTGACCCGCAGCGAGCCCCCGGCATACATGCCGCCCCCCACGGTGAGGGTGCCCAGCACCCGATCCGGGTACTTCGCGAAGTAGGGGTTGATCCAGGTCCGCGCCTGCTCACCGGTCTTGGCGTCGATCGCCGCGACCTGCACGGCGGGTGTGGCCCATTCGAGGGTGTCCTCGGTGGGGGTGGCTCCGTCCTCGCGGCGGCGGAAGATGAGCACGTCGGTGACCACGTCGGTGCCGGCCTGCCGGTCGAACGCGCCGGTGGGCAGGCGCACCGCCCCGATCAGATCACCCTTCGCGGTGATCGCGGCGCGCTGTTCGGCGCGGCGGGCGTCCGAGGTGAACATGCTGGTCACCACGGCGACGTAGCCACCGGGCGCGGTCAAGGCCAGGGATTTGGCGATGAAGTGGTTGTGGATCGCCAGCCCGCTCGGGTTGTGGATCGGATCGACGGGGGAGAACTTGCCGAACGGGACGTTGCCGATCGCCCCGGTAAAGGTGGCCTCGGGGGCGAAGTTGCGTTCGAAGCCGTGGTTGCGGATCTGCTGCGAGGGATACAGGTAGTGCGCGATCTTCGCGCTGATCGGCTCGATCTCGACGCCGACCATGAGCACCGAGGCCGGGGCGGTGCCGACGAAGTGGCCGGCCCCGCAGCCCGGTTCGAGCACCAGGGCGCCGTCGGGCAGTCCGGCGCGCTGCACGGCCCGCCACAGTTCCGCGACGATCGCCGGGTCGGTGTAGTGGGCGTTGAGGGTGGTCTGGCGGGCCTGCGCGAAGCCCTTCTCCCCGAGCAGATCGAGCAGTTCGCCGTGCTCGGCGCCCCACTGCGCGAGGATCTTCGGGCGGTTGTCGAAGACCTCCGGGACCGCTCCCCATCCGGACCACCGGGCCAGCACCGCCTGCTCGTCGGCGATCGCCGGTCGCTGCTGCTCGTCGAGCTCGCGCACCAGGCGCAGGGCGGCGATGTTCGCCCGCGCCCGGGCCTTCGCCCCAGTGGGGACCAGCACCTCGGTACCGAGAGTGAAGTCCTGCGCCGCCGCGGTCGGCGGGGCAGGACGCACCACCGGGGCCGCGGCCGCGGAGTCGGTGTCCGGGTGCGCCTGGTCACCACCGGTCTGCGGGGTGGGTTCGCCGGTCTCGGCGACAGCCTCCGGCCGCTCAACCGCGGCCGCGGCGGTGGTCTCGCGTTGTGGCTGCTCAACCGTGGTCTGCGGCTCGGCGGAAGCATCAGCAGCGGCGTACTGGGCGGCGGTGGCCGGGGAGAGGTAGACGTATCCGCCGGAGTGTGTGCGGACCTTGACCAGACCACCGCCCCGCCACAGGGGGCTGGTCAGCGGCTCGCCGTACTCGGTGTCGGGAACGACCAGCTCGTCGGCGTCCGCGGCCGCCTCGATCGGCTCGGCGACAGCTTCTGGTTCCGGTGCCAACTCGGGTTCGGGGGCGGGGGTCGGTGCAGCGATCGGTCCGATGTGGCCGAGCATCGGACGATCGGTGAGCATCCACGAGGTCGCCGCCGTGGCGGGGCCGGGCGGTGCCGACGGCTCGGTGGGAGCCGATTCGACCTCTTCGAAGATCACCGCGCCTGTGTCATCGACCGCAGGCGCTACGACTCGGGGGGACGGCGGCGGGGCCTCCTCACCGACCTGCGGTTGCTCGGTCTCGATGGTCGGTTGGTCGTGGGTGTCCACCTCGGCTTCAGCCTCGGTGTCGGGGTCGAGTTCGGCCTCGACGCCGGTGGTGCGCTCCGGGTCGAGCTGTTCGGCCTGGGGGTCGGCTGCGAGGACGGCGCGGGCTTCGGCGATCGCGTCCCGCATCGTCAGCTCGGGACGGGGTTCGCCGTCGACGTAGGTGATGTGGTCGCTGCTGTTCGGTGCCCACCCGGAGCGGATCGTGACGTGCCGGCCGTCGGGGTCCCCGACTATCACATCTCCCGCCCCGGCGAAGGTCAGGTCGGTGGGGGTGAGGCTGTAGAGGTCCTCGCCGGCTGCCCGAAGATCGCGCAGAGTCTTCGGGTCCGCGTCGTGACCGAGGGTCCACTCCAGGTCGATCCCGAGGGATTCGAGCAGGTCGACTTCGGCCGGGACAGTGCTGCGCAGCTGCTCGATGATGCCCCGGCGCACGTCCTCGAGGAGCGAGTGGGCGGCAACGAAGGTGCCGGACTCGTCGTACTTCCACAGCAGATCCGACCGGGCGGCAGCGTGGTAGAACTCGTTGTTCCGGGTGTAGGCGATCGCCCTGGTCACGACGGTTGTGCGGGCCCCGGCGTAGGGCCGGTAGATGCGTTCGATCCACTCCGGGATCGGCTTGGTGCGGGCGTCGAGCAGCGCACCGATCGCCACCCGCGGGTTGTGGCCGGCGGTGGTGGACGTGCTGCCGCCGTCGAGGGTGTATGCCCATCCGTGAATCGTGTAGTGCTGCACCCTCGATTCCACGTAGTCCTGCAAGCGGAGCTGGCAGAATTCGCCGGTCGCGACGAACCCGGCGGAGACATCCGATGCCTCGGGTTGCGGCAGGTTCGGGATGATGTTTCCGCGCAGCTCGGCAGCCAGACGCTCGGGGGAAATGCCGGCGGTGGCGGCGATCAGATCGGGGCGTTCCTCGGCCATGACCGCGAACGCGGTCTCGATGCCGAACTCGATCAGATCGGTGCGGGTCCACATCGGCAGCCCCGCCCACGACCCGACCAGCGGGTCCCGGCGTAGCTGCATGGTCATCCACGCCGTCCACTCCGCGGCGGTGTCCTGGTCCCAGGTCAGCTCGGGGCCGTGGAGGCGATCCCATTCGACGTACGCCCGCTCGTACAGCTCGGCCGGCAACGGGTGATGTTCGAGTAGAACCTTCGCTGCGGCCTGCCGCAGCGGTGAGCTGGCGCGGGCGGCTTCGGCGATCAGGGCCTTGGCATCGTCGCGGGCCACGGCGGGCAGGTAGTCCGGGCGCCGGCCCTCAACCTTGGCGATAAGCCTCGGGTCGACGGCGATCTCGGCGAGCAGGGCGTGCCGTTCGTCGGCGGTGGCCTCGCGGCGTCCCTGCTCGACCCCGGCGAACCACTGGCTGCGGATCTCGTCGCGGGCCTTGCGGCCGCGCACCGCCTCGAGCGCGGCGGCGACCTGCGGATCGGTGTCCGGCTGCGGCAGGGTCAGCGGATCGCTGGGGTCGTAGGCGGCGCGACCCCGCGCCCACCATTGCTCGACCTCGACCGTGGCGGCCTGGTCGATGCCGTCCTGCACCGCGTCGATGTGCTCGCTGCGTTGCTCGGCGGTGGCGAGCTCCACCTGTTCCTGCGTGTCCAGGACGTGCTGGGTGGTGTCGAGGAAGTCCTCGGCCACGGCTCGTTCCTCGCTGGCGCGGGCGTCGACGATCGTGTCGGTGACCGCGGCGGTGACCGGATGCTGCACCGGCTCGCCCGTGCGGGCCTGCCAGTACGCTTCGGTGGCGCGGTGGCCGAGTTCGCCCCAGCGTTTCGGATCTGCCAGGATCGACCGGCACACCACGAACATCTCGTCGGTCAGCGAGGCACGGTCGGTCATCAGGTCGGCCAGCGCGACCTGGGCCTTGACTTTGAAATGCCCGTCGGCCCAGGAGAAGAACTGCGCCGCGGTGTTGATCTCGGGGTTCGCCGCGGCATCGGCCTCGGCGTCCGGCTCGGCGAGGGTCTCGAGCAAACGACGTTCGACCTCGGCCAACGGATCGATTACCGGCTGCAGCTGCGGCGTATTGACCTGGGGCGGTTCGGGTGCCGGGGGAGTGCCCGGTGCGGCCGGTTCGGTCGGTGCCGCGGTCGGGAGGAACATCGGCCCTGCGGGCCGGTCGGTGAACTGGGCCTGCGGAATGTTGCCGGCCAGCAGCGACGCGATCAGATCGTGGGCCTGGCCTTTGGTGATGCCGTCTTCGACGACGAAGGGCACGTCCGTCTCGCGGGCAAGGCGTTCGAGGGCCCGCAGCTGGCGCCGGGTGGCGGGGTGCTCCCGCCAGGCCGGTTGCGCAGAAGCGACCTCACGCACCACCTGCCTGGGGACGCCCTCCGGGTCGATCCCCAGAACGTGCAGCTCACTGCGCAGCTGGTTCTCCCGGCCACGCAGCTCCCGCCATTGCCCACGGAGCCGTTCGAGGTGCTCGGTCAACGCAGCGACTCGCTGACCGTTGATGTCGACGCCACGGCCCAGTCCGCGTTCCTGCGCGGTCGCCAGAGCCTTCCTGGCCTCGGCCAGACGATCAGCGAGCTTCTCGCCCTGTTTACGCAGGCCAAACAGTTCGTCGCGGACCTGTGCCCACTGTGCCTGGATCAGAACGGCAGATCCGGGTCCTGCGGCGGGTTGCGCCGCATCTCGTCCTCGATCATCGCCGCCAGCTCGTCCGCCAACGGATCGCGGGAGGTCATCGGCACCGGCTGGTTGTCCTCGATCCGCTGTGCGATCAGCGCCTCCGCCAGCGACAGGAACCATCCCGGCTTCGACACCCACACCCTTTCCACGACTCGACCCGCGGTCGGGTTCGGCCGAACGTTCCGCGTCCGCCACCGATCGGGATCCTGCGCTGCCCGGGCTGCCTCCCTGCGTTCCTTGATCCGCCGATCGAGCCCCACCTCGAACTCCTCCTGCGCTGCCCGAATCTCCGGCGTCACCTGCGGATAAAGCTCGCCCTCGAGCACCATCTCCCGCGCTGCCCGCCAGGCTGTTGCCTTGGTCTGCACCGCGTCCCGGTACGTCGCGTCCGGGGTGGTCGGGGTTGCCTGCTCGAACTGCTCGGCCGCGTCCTCGGTCATCTGCTGCAGGCGCAGAGCTTCCCGGTCGATCTGCTCCTGTTCGGTCGCCGGATCGACGCCCAGCCACTCGACCAGAATCCGTCTGGTCTCGGCCGCGATCGTCAGGTCGATTCCCTCGACCTGCGTGGTGAATTCCTCGCTCTGCGGTGCCATTTCGTCCTTCCTGATCCGCGGTTCCGAACGTGTCCTGGTTGGCGTTCTTGTCCGCCACGCGACCTCCTCGACTGCGCCCGACCCTGGGCGGAGTCCCCCCGAATCCGTGAATGTTTCAAGATCAATTCTACTCGATCACTGCACTCGAAATACGTCCTGAACTGCGATTACCTGTCGTTCCACTACCCGATACGCGATGCTCGCGGGGCGGCCGCCGCGACCGCCACCACGACGATCAGCGGAAGAATCAGAAGCCCTCCGACGCCGGCCGCCACCGCCCGAACCGGGCGACCGTACCGGCGATACGACCGGTGCGCACAGAAGAGCGCAGCCACGATTCCGAGCACATTGAAGGTGAGCAGCACAACCATTCGATCCCCCTGCCTCGGTGGGCGTGTCAGGCACATCCGTCGTCTCGTCGTCCAGCTGTGCCTACACCACGGCGCCGACAGCGCCGCGGTACGCATACGTCCGCAGGTCGGCAGAGCCCGTCTCGATTGCTCGCTGTCGCCACCGGCTGCCATCATGGGAGTACAACGGACCGGATCGAGACGGAAGGGGGCACGCCGTGACCACACACGACGTTCGGGCACTGGTCGCACGGTGGCGTGCGTTGCCTACCGAGGAGAAGGTCTATCGGCGGCGCGCCGCCGTGGTCGATCACGTGATCCACAGCATGGCGATGGAAGGCGAGCCGGTCTCCGACCGGTGGATCGAGCAGGCACGGCACCGTCAGCGGACCGTGCTGGGCTCGCACTGATCGTGCACGCACGGATCCGCGCAGCAGCGGTTGCCGGTGGGTGAGCCGGCGGAGCCGGTCGATACCGGCAGCACCCGCCAGTTCGAGACGCTGTTCGGTACGAAGACCTACCACGAGGTCGCCGATCTGATCGCCGAGCCGCTGCGCCGGCTGCTCGATGAGGTGGCCTCCGGTCACTTCGCCGACGAGGCGATGGACGTGGATTTGCTCCGCGAGTTCCATCGCCGGATCCTGATCGACGTGATGCCCGAACATCGCCGGCAGGTGGCGCAGGAAGCCGGTCCGGGTGGGAGGCCACTATCCGCCGGAACACATTCATGTGGACCGGGAGATGCGGGGAGCTGTTCCACAGCTTCACCGGCCGGCTCGACTACTGCGCCGGCGACGTCGAGCTTCAACTCGAAGCCCTCGCCTACCTGGAGGCTCAGGCGCTGCACGTGCACCCCTTCGAGGATTTCAACAGTCGAGCGGTCCGGGTGATGGTCGCCGAGCGATGCGGCGGCTGGATTTTCCCGTTCTCGAGCTCAGCGTCGAACGGGACACCGCCCCACATGCCCGGTATGTGGCGGCGCTGCGGGAGTGGGATCAGCACAGGTCGTTGGCTCTGCTGTGTGAATTCTGGCGGGACGTTCGTTTCGCATCGTTCGGCGATCAGGACTGAGGGCCCTGCCTGCGACGCAGCATCGAGCCGGGGGTAGGGGTGCCGCCGGTGAGCTCCGGTCGAATACGAGGGACAAGCACGCACAGCCGGGTTCGATCGAGGACGAACGCGGCTGTGCTGCGGGCTGAGCCGAGTACCTCGACTACAAAGCGGAACAAGCGCCTACCGAGTGCGAAGACCCCGAGGCGGCGGTGTCGAACCGAAGGCCCGGCCCGCCTCGACGCAAAGCTGCATGCGTGGCGTGCACGCAATGCACTCATGCTTCCGCCAGCGCGTTCGATCCCTCCCGTCGGGACACCGGCACCCTCCCTGGTACAGGGATGATCCAGTTCCGTCCGTGGAAGCACCGACTGGAGTCCGTCCCGGAAGACGAGAAGGGCCGGTTCGTACTGTGCAGTCCCCTGCAAGGCGCAGTCCGAACCGGCCGCCCTGCAGTGTCGCACGCTCGGTCGAGAGCGGCGTGAGATCGAACATGAGAAACCCCGTCGGAGAGAGTTTGGGGGCAACTCCGGCGGGGCCTCGTGTCACCGTGCAGGGGGATGACGGTGACTTCACAAACCGTACCGAACAGACACCGGCGCCGTGAGGTTCCCTGCCCGTACCTGTCCACTACCGGCGGTCACGGGAGCCGGACCATCACGCCCGCGCGACGCTGTCGCTCGTTCCGCCGGTCCCCGAGTTCGTGTCCGGGGCCGTGATCAAGGGGGCCATTGACACCATGGGCATTCGAGCCCATCGATACGACGCCCAAGGCCTGGCGTGTAGTACCTGCTGCCGGCACCCCCGATCGCCAAGCCCTAACCTTCCGACGGCATCGATGCCACCCTGTCGTCATAGCCGTTCCCGATCGCAGAGGTGACGACCCACCCGCATCGCCCACGCGGTCGACGTCGAGGTCGACGGGACTGTAAGAACAACGGTGTAACTCTGAAAGGAGATGCACCACCATGACCGATGTGATTGATCGTGAGGACGAATCGAACTCGGCACCTGTGGGTGTCAGCGATGCCCGGCTGCAGGAACTGGTGGATCAGGCGCGGGCCGAAGGCCTCCAGCTCACCGGCGAGGGCGGGTTGCTGGCGAAGTTGACCAAGCTGGTGGTGGAGTCCGCCCTCGAGGGCGAGATGGACGACCACCTCGGCTACGGCAAGAATGACCCGGCCGGCAGGGGCAGCGGCAACTCCCGCAACGGCAGACGCGCCAAGACCGTGCTGACCGAGGCCGGCCCGGTCGAGCTCGACGTACCCCGGGACCGGGAGTCCTCGTTCGAGCCGAAGATCGTGGCCAAGCGGCAGCGGCGGCTGACCGGGGTGGAGGACATGGTGATCTCGCTGTCGGCCAAGGGACTGACCACCGGTGAGATCTCTGCGCACCTGGCCGAGGTCTACGGCGCCGAGGTGTCCAAGCAGACGATCTCGACGATCACCGAACGGGTGATGGACGGCATGGCCGAGTGGCAGAACCGGCCGCTGGACCCGGTGTATCCGGTGCTGTTCATCGACTGCATCCACGTCAAGATCCGCGACGGCAACGTGGCCAACCGGCCGATCTACGTCGTGATGGGGGTGACTGTGGACGGCACCCGCGACATCCTCGGATTATGGGCCGGCGAGCACGGCGACGGGGAGGGGGCGAAGTATTGGCTTCGGGTGTTGTCGGAGCTGAAGAATCGTGGTGTGCAGGATGTGCTGATCGTCGTGTGCGACGGTCTGAAGCATCTGCCCGACTCGATCGGGCAGGTGTGGCCGCAGACCATCGTGCAAACCTGCGTGGTCCACCTCCTCCGCAATACCTACGCCTACGCCTCCCGCAAGGACTGGGCCGAGATCGCCAAGGACCTCAAACCGGTGTACACCGCGCCGTCGGAGCAGGCCGCGCTGGACCGGTTCGCCGAGTTCAGCGACAAATGGGAGAAACGCTATCCCGCGATCATCCGGCTCTGGACCAACACCTGGGCCGAGTTCGTGCCGTTCCTGCAGTTCGACAACGCCATCAGACAGGTCATCTACACGACCAACGCCATCGAGAGTGTCAACGCCCGAATCCGCAGGGCCGTCAAGGCCCGCGGTCATTTCCCGACCGAGGCCGCGGCCCTGAAATGCGTGTACCTGGCCATCATGAGCCTCGATCCCAAAGGCACCGCCCGCCAACGCTGGTCCAACCGCTGGAAGGCAGCACTGAACGCCTTCGAGATCACCTTCGACGGACGCCTGTCCGCTGGACGAAAGTAGCTACAGTTCAACCAGTTACACCGTTAACTTGACAGACCCAGGTCGACGTCGCCGATCATCGGTCGGCATCGCGTTGCAGCACTGTGTGACTGTCCCGATCCGGCAATTCGGTCAGGTTCGGAGACAGGAGACGGTCGAGCAGCACGATCGGCACGGCGAGCAGCCATGACACAGGGGTGACGAACAGTCTCTCGATCATGGTGTTCATCGCAGGGCTCCTGTGGTGAAGGCGGAGTGGAGTTGGTGACACGGTGAGGCATGCTCGCGGCGTCGAGGATCGGAGAAGTCCGGCGCCAGTGCGCCACCGTGCTCGACCATCGACTGCTCGGGTTCTGTCTGGTGAGCAATTGCCACGAAGGCCACCTATGCCCCCCCCCCGAGCCGGGCTCATATCTCTCGGCCGTGGTGGCGCCCCTCCGGCCGAGCTGCATACCGAGGGAACACGGGCTCGATCGGCCGCTTCGGGGGCACGAGCGCCTACGTCGAGAACTCCACGCCGTCACGGTTGGACTGATTCTTGGTCGGTGTAGCTCCGACGTCAGGCAGGCAGGATGTGCTGATTCAGGTGCCGTCGCGTCGGCTGGTGAGCGACCCATCTTTCGATTTCGTCCGCGTCGATCTCGGCTCCCCACGCGCGAAGGGCGTCAGCTGCAACGAGAAGACTGTCTGACGACATCGTGGCCAGGAGACCACCAGCTGTGGTGCCGTGGCTGCTCTGCTCGGGTGCGCTGGTGCGAAGTCCGGTCATGAGGGTTCTCTTTCTGTCCAGCGTAGCGGGAAGTACACCGGGATCGGTGTGGGGTGCTCGGTTGGCGATGACGGCGAGTTGGGTGGTCGGGGCGCATCGAAGCAGGGCGGCGGGGGCTTGGCCGCCGCTGATGCACATGATGGGGATGCCGAATTCGAGGTCGCAGCGGTTGCGGTCTGCGACTCTCTTCCTTCCGTGTCCGGTTACGTTTCGACCGCCGGCGCCGAACGAAGCTCTCGCTCGGTAGGCGCTATTGCTCCGGCAGAGCGATGGACTTCGTTTCGAGGTACGACGCGAGGCCTTCTGTGCCCATCTCGCGGCCCATTCCGGAGTTCTTGTAGCCACCGAACGGTGCCGTGGGCTCGGCTGCGAAGCCGTTGACGGTCAGGGTTCCTGTTCGGATTCGGCGGGCCACGTCGAGCCCACGGGCGGAGTCGGCGGTGAATACCGCGCCGGACAGGCCGTACTCGGAATCGTTGGCGATTGCGACCGCGTCGTTCTCGTCGTCGTAGGGGAGCAGGCACACCACCGGGCCGAAGATCTCCTCCTGCGCGATGCGCATCGATCTGTCCACCTGCCCGAACAGTGTCGGTTGCACATAACATCCGGAGTCGAGACCTTCGGGGATCCCCCCGCCGGTGAGCAGCTCGGCGCCTTCGTCCTGTCCGATCCTGATGTAGTCGAGGACACGGCGTTGTTGGCGGGGCGAGACCATCGGGCCGACCTGCACTGTCGGATCCGTCGGATCACCGACGATGAGTGATTCCGCTGCCGCGGTGAGTCGTTGCGCGATCTCGTCGTATCGCGAACGGGGCGCGAGGACACGGGTGAGCGCGACGCATGCCTGACCGCTGTTGAGTGCCCATGAGGCGCCGGTGATCGTGGTGGCGGCGGTCTCGATGTCCGCGTCGGGGAGGATTACCGCTGCCGATTTGCCTCCCAGCTCCAGCGTGATCCGGCTCAGGTTCCGGGCGGCGACCTCCATGACCTTCTTGCCGGCGGTGACGGATCCGGTGAATGACACTTTGTCGATGCCGGGGTGGCCGACGAGGTACTCGCTCACGTGGCGATCGGCGGGAAGGACGCTGAGGACACCGTGGGGCAAGCCGGCCTCGGTCGCGACTTCGGCCAGCAGGTTCGCATCCAGCGGTGTCTCCGGCGAGGGTTTGAGCACGACGGTGCAGCCGGCGGCCAGTGCCGGAGCAAGCTTGAGGGAGGTGACATAGCCCGGCACATTCCACGGCACCACAGCAGCTACCACGCCGACCGGTTCGTGGCGTACCACGACCGGTGTCTGCAGGCCCTGTCGGCGCTCTTCGAACGGAAATGCACGGGCTGTGCGCGCTGTGACTGCGTAGATCGCCGCCGGAGCTCCGGCTTGGGCACGCAGGCTCCAGGTGATGGGAGATCCGTTCTGCCGGGTGATCATCTGCGCAAATTCGGGAATGCGTTCGCGCAGCAGGGTGCTGATCCGTTCGAGCACCGCGAGCCGTTCTTCCAGGGGGAGCCGGGGCCAGGGACCGGTGTCGAATTCGGTGCGGGCAGCGGTGACCGCCGCGTCTACATCGTCGCGCGTGGCATGGGGTACGCGTCCGACGACGGTGCCGTCGTGCGGGTTGACGACTTCGATGATGTCGGATCCCGAGGGGGTGGACCACTTTCCGCCGATGAACAGTTTTGTGTAGTCCTGCCTTTCGGTGCTCATGCCGACACTCCGACCGGGCGGTCGCCGACGATCGAGATTCGCTCCATCACCCGGCGAGCGGGATGGTAGTCACTGGCGGCGTAGTGCTGGCAGGTTCGGTTGTCCCAGAACGCGATGGTGTTGGGTTGCCACTTCAGACGCACCTGGAATTCGGGGCGGGCAATGTGGCGGTACAGCCGGGTGAGCAATTCCTCCGACTCCTTGTCGGGCACGTCCAGAATTCGTTGGGTGAAGGCGATGTTGACGAACAGGACCTTGCGGCCGGTCTCGGGAATTACCCGCACCACCGGGTGGTGCACGATGGGCAGCTTCGGTCGGAGTGTGTCGATGGCCTCCGGCGGCATGCTCGCTCCGAACGTGTCGATCCAGTCGTGTTCGGCGACCAGGTGCTCGAGTCGCTGTTTGAGTTCGTCGGGCAGGGTGTCGTATGCCGCACCGGTGTCGGCCCACAGGGTGTCTCCGCCGACCGGAGGAACCTCGACGGCTCGGAGCACTGCTGCGAACGACGGCAGGGTGTGCCAGGTGACGTCGTTGTGCCAGTTGTTCTCGGTGCCTGCGGTGTCCATGTCCTTCGCGAACGTCGTCACGTCTGCGGCGGTCTGACCGGGCAGCACGTACTTGAAGAAGGGGTGTTCCTCGAGGTCGCCCCACAGCGCGGCGAACTCGCGATGCTCCTCGCGGCTGATGTCTTGGTTGCGGAAGAAGAGCACCTTCCAGTCCGTCAGCGCCTGGGCGATCTCCGTGCGAGTCTGTTCGTCGAGGTCGCCGCTCAGGCGGACTCCGTCGATGTCGGCTCCGATGGTGGGGGACACGGGGGTGACCCTGATTCGTTGATATCCGGTGGTGTCATGCGGGGGGTGGGCGACGAGAGGGCCGAAGGGCGAGTGCGTGTCCACCATCGTGCGGTGTGGGGTCGGCATGCGAAACGTCTCCTGGTGGTGCGGGGGTGAGGGTTGACGGGGCTCGCTGAGCGGGCGCGTTCGGGTGGGTCGACGCCGGGGGTCGGCGGGTGCCGTACCGAGCTCGTCGGCACTTCCTTCGGGGAGCACCGTGCCGAGCCCTGTCACCGGCCGACGAACCTCGGGGTGCGTTTTTCGAGGAACGCGACTCGCGCTTCTTCCGCGTCCTTGCTCGAGGCGACAGCGATGAGCCGGTCGATCTCGTCGCCGAGGTATTCGGCCAGGGGGCGCGTCGTCGCGGCGTCGAGATTGAGCTTTGCTCCCTGCACGGCCAGCGGTGCGGCCGCCACGAATCGGCGCGCCAGAATGCCGACCCTCGTGTCGAGAGTGTTGTCGTCGATTGCCTCGGTGAGAAGGCCGAGCTCGAATGCGCTTGCGGAGGTCAGCTTTTCGGGCAGCAGCATGATCTCACGGGCTCGGGCGGTGCCGACCACCCGTGTCAACAACCACGGTAGTGCGAGATCACCGGGGAATCCGACTGCGACGAACGCCGAGTTGAATACGGCTGATTCGGCGGCGATCCGCAGATCGCACGCGAGAGCGAGCGAGAGTCCGCCGCCGGCGCAGCCACCGCGGATCGAGGCGATCGTCGGCACCCGCATCGCGATGAGCCGTTCGATGACGGCGGAGGCAGCGCGCAGGCTTGCCCGATCGTCCACGGGGCACTTCCCCCGCACGATCCGAGTCGACGGAGCGGACGCATGATCGCGGCCCACACAGAAGTCGTTGCCGGTGCCGGTCAGGATCACCACGCGTACCGACGGGTCGCGGTCGATCCGGTCGAGGGCGTCGGCGAGGTCGGTCATCAGTGCTCGTGAGATGGCGTTGCGTCGCTCCGGCCGGTTGAGCCTCACTGTTGCGACCGAGTTCGATACGGTGCACTCCACGGTACCGGGCGGGGCACCGTGGTTCGGTGTGGTGGCCGACGCGATCGGGTGCTCGGGGGTGAAGGTCATGGTGCTTCCTCGGTCGGTCGGACGGCGCAGCGGCGCAGGGAGGTGACGAACTCCCAGGGGTCGCTCGCCGAGGCACGCTTGCCGAGCGTGCGAGCCCAGGTGTGTTCGTTGCCGTGTTCTTCACGCCAGGCCCACAGTCGTCGAGTCGCGGTGTGCAGGTCGTGTTCCTCGGTGGTGCCGATCGCTCCGTGGATCTGGTGGGCGAGTTCGGCGACAATCCCGGCCCCGCGCGCAGCGGTGATTCGGGCAGCGGCGACCGCTGCCCGCGCGTCACCGCTGTCGGTTCCTGCTCGCAGGGCACTGCGAGCGGCCAGTGACATGAGCGCCACCTCCCCGGCGATGGTCGACAGGTACTGCTGCACCACTTGGAATCGGGCGATCGGGCGGCCGAACTGCACCCGCTCCCCGGCGTATCGCACACTCAGATCCAGCGCCCGTTGCGCAGCCCCGGTGAGCTGCACGGTGCGGGCGTGCGCTGCATGCAACGCCGGATCGAAGGTCGCCGGCGCGGCAACGACCACGTCGTCGGTCATGGTGACGCCGTCGAAGACGAGGTCGTCGCGAGGTTCGCCGGCGAGGTTCGCCCCGGCGACGAGCGACGCGTGCGACGGGTCGACCACAACCACGCGGTCGTCGATGTGGATCACCACCGCCCGTGCGTCGCGGGCCCACGGCACGCGGTGCAGCGTGCCGTCGAGGCGCCAAGCGCCGTGCGGGATCGACGTCAGTCGCAACGATGTCCGGTCGCCGATGGCGGCGGTGAGCGGACCGGACGGGATCGGCAGGCGGGTCGCGGCCAGCAGGGGGGCGGCCAGCCACAGCGTCTCGGTGATCGGGGCCGGGACGGCATGGTAGGCACATGCGTGCACGATCACGGCCGCGTCGGCGGTGGTGCCACCGCTGCCCCCGAGTTCTTCGGGAATTCCGACGAGGGTAAGACCGGTGTTCTCGAGTGTGGACCAGGAGTCGGAGGTGGTGGTCCACTGTTCGAACAGGGCGTGTGCGGTCTGGGTGAGCAGAGCGGATTCGGCACTGCGCTGCGGGTGTGTCGTGGTCATCGCACTCCCATCGCCCGGGCGATGATGGCCCGGAGAATTTCGTTGGTACCGCCGCGCAGTGTCGCTGTCGGTGACATCGTCAGCGCGTGGGCAAGCATGCGGGCGAGTGGATCGGTGGAGTCGAGGTCGGGCTCGGTTCCGCAGGTGCGCGCGGCCTCGATCACTTCACGTTCGAACCGGGTCCCGAGGTCCTTGACCACCGCGGCCGCCACATCAGGGGCCTGTCCTGCGCTCAGCGCGACCGCCACCGCGATCGAGGCCTCACGGAGCGCCCATGCCCGCGCGATCAGCCGGCCCAGGATGGTCGGTTCGAGTGCGCCTCGTGCGACGAGCAAGCGCAGAAGCGGCATCGTGCTCAGGATGCGTTCGGGACCGCTGCGCTCGTACGCGAGTTCCGCGTTGACCTGGGCCCAGCCGTTGCCGACTGTGCCGAGCACGTCGGCGTCCGCGACGAACACGTCGTCGAAGACGACCTCGTTGAAGTGGTGCGCGCCGTTCATCGAGCGGATGGGACGGATCCGGACGCCGTCTCGCGGGAGCGCAATCAGCAGTTGGGTCAGTCCCTCGTGTCGGCTGTCGCCGGCAGGTCCGGTGCGGACGAGCGTCTGGATGCAGTGCGCCAGGTGCGCACCGCTGGTCCAGATCTTCGTCCCGGTCACGAGCCACCCCCCGTCGGTGCGGGTCGCCCGGGTGCGGACCGACGCCAGGTCCGAACCGGTGTCAGGTTCGCTCATCCCGATCGCGAACAGGATTTCCCCGAACGCGATGCCGGGGAGGTAGCGATGTTTCTGCTCTTCGGTGCCGAACCGCAGCAATCCGGGGGCGACCTGGCGGTCGGCGACCCAATGCGCAGCGACCGGTGCGCCCGCGGCGACGAGTTCTTCGACGACGACGAACCGTTCGAGCGGTGTGCGCCCGCGCCCGCCGTATTCGACGGGGATGGTCATGCCGAGCCAGCCGTGCCGGGCGAGGCGGCGGCTGAACTGCGGGTCGGCGCCGACGATCCAGCTGTCGGTGTAAGGGACGAACGCATCCGCGGCGCGCTGCTCGGTGAGGAACGCACGGACTTGGGTCCGCAGATGATCGAGGTGGTCGGGCAGGTGGGCGTCGGGTAGGTCGAGGACCGAAGTCATGGCCTCTCCTGGAATCGGTGGCCGGGGTGGGCCGTCGGTGTGGACGCGGGCACGGGGAGGACGGGTGTGTTCCGCCGAAGCGGGGTCGGGGCGGAACACACCCGTCGAGCGGGCGGCGGTCGATCAGAGGGTGAGCGATTTGGCGATCACGGTTTTCATGATTTCGCTCGAGCCTGCGGCGATGCGCGCCAGTCGGATGTCGGCGTACAGGCGCGAGATCGGATATTCACGCATGTAGCCGTATCCGCCGTGCAGCTGCAGGCACTTGTCGACCACGCGCCCTGCCATCTCGGTGACGAACAGCTTGACCTTTGCGACGTCGGAGACGCTGAGATCGTCGCTGTTGTAGGCGAGGATCGCCTGGTCCACGAGGGCTTGACCCGCGGCGATGTCGGTGGCGCATTCCGAGAGGACGAACTTGGTGTTCTGGAAGGCAGCCACCGGTTTGCCGAACACCTTGCGTTCTTTGACGTACGCGACGGCGGCGTTGAGGGCGGCCTGCGCCGCCGCCACGGCACTGACCGATTGGGAGAGGCGTTCGGGGACGAGGTTGGACGTCAGATACTCGAACCCGCGGCCCTCCTCACCGAGCATGTTCGCCGCCGGGACCCGCACGTCCTCGAAGAACAGCTCGGCCGTGTCGACCGAATGGGTGCCGAGCTTGTCGAGCTTGCGACCACGGGAAAAGCCGGGCATCCCGTCCTCGACAACGAGCAGGCTGAGCCCGCCGCGACGGTCCTGTTCGTTCGACGAGGTCCGACACGCGACGACCACCAGGTCGGCATTGATACCCCCGGTGATGAACGTCTTCGCCCCGTTGAGGATCCAGTCGTCGCCGTCGCGGACGGCGTTGGTGACGATCCCGCTGAGATCCGATCCCGTGCCGGGCTCGGTCATCGCGATCGAACACATCGTGGTACCGGCGGCGATGCCCGGCAGCCACCGCGTCTTCTGTTCCGCGTCGGCGAACCGGGTGAAGTAGGGCGTGACGATGTTCGCGTGCAACCCCAATGCGCCGAGCCCGGTATAGGTCAGCGCGACCTCTTCGAGAACGACCGAGTTGAAGCGGTAGTCGCTGACCCCGCCGCCGCCGTACTCCTCCGGCACATTCAGTCCGGCGATGCCGAGATCACCGCATCGGGCGTAGATCTGTTTCGGGAAGATGCCGGCCGCTTCCCACTCGTCCATGTAGGGGGCGATCTCCGCTTCGAGGAACTTGCGGACGGTCGCGCGGAAGTCCTCGTGTTCCTGGTCGTACAACGTGCGGTTCATGGTGCTTCCTGTCTGCTGGGCGTTCGGTTCGCTGGGGTCAGGCGGCAGGTTCGGTCCCGACCACGGAGATGAAGCTGACGCAGTCACCGGGGTGTCCCCCGAGGTTGTGGGTCAGACCGAGCTTTTTGACGCTGGTGTCGATCCGGCGTTCCTGCGGCGCTGTGCCCCGCAGTTGCAGCCAGCATTCGAAGAGCATGCGCAGCCCGGAGGCGCCGATCGGATGCCCGAAACTCTTGAGCCCGCCGTCCGGGTTGACGGGCAGGTCACCGGCGAGATCGAACGCGCCATCGAGCACGTCACGCCACGCCTTTCCCCGGTCGCTGAACCCGAGGTCCTCCATGAGAACCAACTCGGTCGGGGTGAAGCAGTCGTGCACTTCGGCCAGGGCGAGTTCGGCGCGTGGGTCCTCGATTCCCGCCTCCGCATACGCGTTGCGTGCACACTCGACAACCTCCCGGATCGAGGTGTAGTCGAACGACGGGTCCATCGGCCCGTCACCGGGACCGGCGACCATCGACAGCGCCTTGACGAACAACGGCTGATCGGTGTACTTGTAGGCGTCCTCGGCGCGCACGATGATCGCGGCCGCGGATCCGTCGGAGACCCCCGAGCAGTCCATCACCCCGAGCATGCCGGAAACCTTGGGGCTGTTGCGGATCGCCTCGAGCGGGACCTCCTTGCGGAACTGTGCCCGTGCGTTACGCGCCCCGTTGTAGTGGTTCTTCCATGCGATGCGGGTGATGACGTCTTTGAGCTTGTCGTCGTCGAGGCCGTACGCATTGGCGTAGGCGGGTGCGAGCAGGCCGAACGCGGCAGGAGCGGTCAGGCCCACCGCCGTGCCGTCGTGCGGCGGGGCAGCTCGGGTGAGGCCGGAATAGCCGGAGTCCTTCAACTTCTCGACCCCGATCGCCATCGCGACGTCGATCGCCCCGGACGCCACGGCATAGCACGCGTTACGGAACGCCTCCGAGCCGGTGGCACAGAAGTTCTCGACACGCGTGACCGGCTTGTAGTCCAATTTGAGCGTGCGGGAGAGAAGCTGACCCGAGAACCCCGAACCCATGGTGCCGAGCCAGTACGCGTCGATGTCGCCTTGTTCCAGACCCGCATCCGCGAGGGCCTCGCGGTTCGCGTCGACAAGCAGGTCCTCTGCGCTGCGGTTCCAGTGCTCGCCGAAGGGCGTGCACCCCATACCGACGATGGCGACCTTGTCCTTGATGCCGTGTGTTGCCATGTCAGGCGTCCTTCCCGGCGGCCGCGACGGGGCGAGCCTTCCAGAAGTAGTTGTGGACTCCGTCGGTCGTGGTGTACAGGCGACGGAACGTCATCTCCACGCGATCCCCGATGCGCAGCGCCGCGGGGTCGGCATCAGTGATCTCGCACATCAACCGGCCACCGGCGAAGTCGACTGCTGCCGCGATGAGGGGCGGGCTGAGGGTATATGCCAGCAGGTCCGCCTGGTACGTCGCGATCGTGCCGTGCTCGCCGACGATGCGTTCGCGCGTCATGTGGTCGACGCTGTGACACGACCGGCACACGCGGATCGGCGGCATATGGCGGGTGCCGCAGTCCGTGCAGCGGGAACTGCTCAGCCCGAACTTCCAGTCCGCCCGGCGCGCGGACGGCGGTGCCGCCGGCCGGTCCGGATCGGGGCGGCGCGGCGGTTCGCGGTGCACGAAGCCGCGCCAGGTCAGGAACCGGGCGTAGTCGACCGCACGGGTGGTGCCGAGCTGCCGGGCCAGCGTCGGCCGGGCGCGGTCGGAGCGGTAGGCGGGCAGGGCCGCGGTTGCGCGGACGATCACCGCATCGACCCCGTCCCCGAGATGGACAAGCAGCAACGTCTGCCCCGGATCCGCCGCATCGAGGAACGAGGCCAGCAGCAGGCCGGGGGCTGCGGTGCCGGTGGCACCGACTACGCCCGCCAGATCGTCGACCACCGTGGCATCCTTGGCCAGCATCCGGGTTGTCGATCCGACCGCGCGGCGGTGGACGCCGGCCACCGCGACGTGGCTGACGTCGGCGCGGGTCAGCCCCGAATCCTTGAGCGCTGCATCGACCGCGTCGGTGACGAGTTCGGTGTAGATGCCCTCGGCGAAGCGTTCCTCCCACACACGGGTGGCCTGGTCGCCGGGGATGCGCCAGCGGTCGAGGAACTCGGCGGATGCGCTGCCGCGGCCGAGGACGGCCCCGACGACATCGTCCCCGGAGCCGAGCAGCGCGGCCGCGGCGGCGTCGCCGCCGTCGCGTTCCTCGGCCGAGGCAGGCAGGCCGGTGCGGATGTCCGAGGCGACGACCAAGGTGCGGCGGCCGGCGTGGGCGGCGTCGGTCGCGGCGACCAGGGCCCCCATGGCCGAGCGTGGTGCGCCGACCATGTCGTATGCCGGTGCCGACGGCGAAAGCGCCAGTGCAGCATGCACGATGGAGGCGTTCGTCTTGTCCGCGTATCCGGGGGTCGCGGTGGCGAAGACGAGGGCGTCAGGATCGGGGCGGCCGTCGAGGGCGGACAGTCCCGCCTCGACGCCCATCGAGGTCGAGTCCTCGTCGAATCCGGCGACAGCGCGAGTGCCTCGACCGGACGGTGTGCCGAGCGTCTTGCCGATCTCGGCGCGGTCGAGACGCCAGATCGGGACGTGGACGCCATAGCTGACCACACCGACGTTGGACGTGTTCATGGTGTCTCCTGATGGTTGATCGATGGTTCCGGAGGTCAGGCGGGAAGAGAGAACTCCGCTGACCCCGCGATGGCGACACCACCGCCGCGGCGTCGGCAGGTGAGCGAGACTTCGACGACGGTGTACTCGCCCTGCGCGTCGAGCGAGGTGACTTCGCCGGTGCACACCAGTACGTCACCCGGCCACACTTGTTCCTGGAAGCGGGTGGTGATGCGGCGGATGTTGCGCGGTCCCAGCCATTCGGCTGCGTAGGTCGCGAGCAGCCCGGCCTGAAACATCCCGATGGAGAAGATGCCCGCGAACCCGGCGTCCTTGGCTGCGGCGTCGTCGTGGTGCAGCGGGTTGAAGTCGCCCGAGGCTCCGGCGTACCGGACGATGTCGGTGACGGTGAGCGGACCGAACTCGCGTTCAGGTCCTCGGTCACCGACTGCGATCGGGCGCAGCCTGCGGTCGGCGTCGGCTCGAGCAGTCGAGGGTGCGACGGGCGCGGTGGGTGTCTCGGTGACGGTGCGGCTACTGGTCATCACGACTCCTTCGGCGCGTGCGCGGTCTGGACTGCGGTCGATCGCTGCTCGGCCACCAGTCGGCCGTTCGGGTCGCGGAACTCGATCACCATGTCGACGAAGGTGAGCGAGCCGCCACGCCGGCCTTGCTTTTCGTACCGATTCGCCACTCGGGCGGACGCGGTGAGTACCTGTCCGGCACGCGGCGGCTCGCCGTGGAAGACGTACTCCTGCTGGGCGTGCAATGTGCGCTGCGGATCCAGGTGGTGGGCCGCGTTCTTCTTCGATTCCGCTGTCTGCCAGAAGAATCCGGAAGTGGTGAGGAAGGTCGGTGGTACGACCGCGTCGGTCTCGGCATACGCCGGATCGGTGGCCATCGTGGCTCGGGCGAACTCGCGGATCTTGCCGTATTCGATGTGGATGTCGAACGTCGGGGTGGCCGATTCGGTGTCGGTGGTCATCTCACTGTCCCCGGTTGGCCTTGGCCTGGGCGTTGTGCTTGCTGGTCAGGCCGTCGGCCGGCTTGTTCGGCATGTGCTTGGTTGCCGCGGCGAGTTCGTCGATCGTCCAGCGCGCGCTCTGCTGGATTGTGTCGACGACCGTCCAGCCCTGGTACAGGCCGATTTCGCCGCCGAGCACCTTGAAGACGTGGCCGCTGAACGGGCACGACTCGGCGGCGAGCAGGCCGACGATCGGTGAGATGTTGGCGGGGTGCCACTCGTCGAAGTCGGCTTCGATCGACTCGACCATGACCTGGCCCAGGCCGGGGGTTGCTTCCGTCAGCCGCGTGCGTGCGACAGGAGCGATCGCGTTGGCCCGCACGTGGTAGCGCTCGAGTTCCTTCGCCGCGATCTGGGTCATTGCGGCGATGCCGGCCTTGGCGGACGCGTAGTTGGTCTGACCGGGGTTGCCGTGCAGTCCCGAGCCGGAGGAGGTGTTGACGAGCGAACGATCGACGGTTGCCCCGGCCTTGGCCTGGTCGCGCCAGTATTCGGCGGCATGACGGGTGACCGCGAACGTGCCCTTGAGGTGGACGTCGACCACCGAGTCGAAGTCCTCTTCACTCATGTTGACCAGCGTGCGGTCGCGGAGGATGCCGGCGTTGTTGACCACGACGTGCAGGTCACCGAATGTGTCGATCGCCGTCCTGATCAGGCGGCGAGCGCCCTCCCAGTCGGACACGCTGTGGGTGTCGGCTACCGCTTCGCCGCCCGCGGTGCGGATCTCGTCGACGACGGCCTGCGCGGCCGAGACGTCGGTGCCGCTGCCGTCGGCGCGGCCCCCGAGATCGTTGACGACGACCTTGGCTCCTTCGGCGGCGAACAGCAGAGCGTGCTCACGGCCGAGTCCTCGTCCGCCGCCGGTGATGACGGCGACGCGTCCGTCGAGATGTCCCATGATGTCTCCTCACTGCCCCGGAATCGGTCCGGGTTGGATGGGTGTACGAAGTCGAATGCCAGAAGTTGCGGTGACGGCGTGAGGCCGTCGTTCGACTTGCTGCGACGCGGTGTCGAGGCCCGCTGACACCGACGCTACGAGAAACCGATAGTTAAGGGAATCCCTCAATTGACTTGAGTGGTGATAACCTGAACTTATGGAGCGTCGGCATTTCGCCCACTTTGTCGCTGTTGTCGACGCGGGCAGCGTTTCCGGCGCGGCCCGCCGTCTTCATTTGAGTCAACCGGCTGTGTCGCAATCCCTTCGGGAGCTGGAACGATCGCTGCATACGACGTTGTTCGTCCGCGGTCGCCGACTGACGTTGACGCCGGCGGGTCGAGCCCTCATCGGTCCCGCACGGCAGACACTGCGCGGATTCGACGCGGCCCGCGTGGCCGTGGAAGCCGTCGAGTCGATGCATGTCGGTCGCCTGGACATCGCTGTGGTGCACGGGATGTCGTACGATCCGTTGGCGCCGATCCTGGTCCGCTTTCGGCGACGGTTCCCCGACATGTCGTTGCGCGTGCTTCATGCTCCGTTCGGTCCGGAAGGATTCGAGATCCTCCGCCGCGGGGAAGCCGAGCTGTTGCTCACCGACCATCCGGCGCCGTTTCCTCGGCACAGCGATGTTCCGGTTCCGATTGCCAAACGCATGGTGGCCGCGTTCGCCGCCGACGCACCGGTCGTCCCGCAGGGGGAGACGGTGACGTTGGCGGAGTTGATGACGTTTCCGCTCATCATCGGGCTCCCCGAGCGGTCGGCGAGTCAGCAGCACTTCGTGGCCCGGCTGGCGGAAGCGGGGTTGGGGCTACCTCATGCAGCGGTGGCCACCGACCATCGCGAGCTGATCATGCCGCTGCTGCTGGCCGGGGTCGGGGTGGCCGTGCTGCCCGAGCCGGAGGGAGAACTCGCCCACCGGCTCGGTGCCGTGGTCAAACCGCTGGACATGCCGCCGTTGCGGTCGGCCTCGATCTTCCACCGGCAGGACCCCTTGTCCCCGGTCGCGTCCGCGTTCCTCGACGTCGTCCGGGACGTGTGACGAGCGTCAGCCTGCGGCCTTTTCGAATGCTGCGCGCAGGTGCGCCTTGTTGATCTTCCCCGCGGCGGTGCGGGGAAGGGTGTCGACCACTCGCAGCACCCGAGGGATCTTGAATCGCGCGAGGCGGCCCGCGCAGTGGTCGAGCAACCGCTCGACGGCCTCGGGTTCCGGCGCCGCGTCCTCGGCCAGCTCGACCAGCGCGACGACCGACTGCCCCCACTCGTCGTTGCTCACACCGAACACCGCCACGTCCACGACGTCCGGGTGTTCGAGCAATGCCGCCTCGACCTCGGCCGGATAGATGTTCACCCCACCGGAGATGATCATGTCGGTGCGTCGGTCACACAGGTACAGCCAGCCGTCTTCATCGAGGTAGCCCATGTCCCCGGGCACGAAATAGCCGTCGACGTAGCTGTGGGCGGTCTTGTGCGGATCGCCCAGATACTCGACGGTCACGCCGGTGCGGATGTGGATCAAGCCCACCTCACCGGCCGACAGCGGCGCTCCCGTTTCGTCGCAGACCCGCACCGACATCCCCGGCCGCGCCTGCCCGACCGAACCTGGATGCTCAAGCCACTGCTCGGAGGTGATCGTCGTTGCAGCACCGGACTCACTCGCGCCGTAGTACTCCATCAGCACGGGCCCGACCCATTCGATCATGGCTCGTTTGGTCGCGACCGGGCAGATCGCGCCGGCGTGCAGCACACAGCGCAGCGACGACACGTCCGCTGTCGCCCGCCGTTCGGCCGGCAGCGAGAGCAATCGATGCAGCATCGTCGGGACGAGGAAGGTATCGGTGACCCGGTGCCTCTCGATCAGCGACAGCACGTGGTCCGGGTCGAAGCCGGAACTGACCACGACGGTCTTGCCCAGCACGAGTCCCATCAGCATGTTCTGGTTGGGTGCGGCGTGGTACAACGGCCCGACCGACAGGAACACCCCTCCAGGACCCATGGATATGCTTCGAGCTGCCGCCGCGATCCGACGTTGGTCGGCCACCGGCGACAGGCCGGAGACCGGACGCACGATGCCCTTCGGTTTGCCGGTCGTGCCCGAGCTGTAGAACAGCAGCGTTCCGGCCGGCCGCTCCGGCAGCGGTCCGTCGGCGCCCGCTAGCTCGGATATCGGCCTGACCCCGTCGACGGCACCCGCCGCCACGAGCCGTGCGCGATCGATCGCGGCGTCGACCGCGGCCGGTACGGCGCTGGGTGCGGTGTGCTCGTCCACGACGACGAGCGCGGGGTTGCAGTCGGCGAGGATGTGGTGCAGTTCGGGAGCGGTGAGGTGCCGGTTGACCGGAACCATGGTGGCGCCGATCGTGTGGGCGGCCACCTGGACGAGCACATACTCGACCCGGTTGGTGAGGATCACTGCGATCCGGTCCCCGGTCCGGATGCCGTGTGCGACGAGCCCGCGAGCAAGGCTCCGGATCCGGGTGGCCAGTTCACCGAAGGTGACGGACTCGCCGCCGTCGACCACCACGGCCGGTCGGTGCGGGGCACGTTCGGCGGTGTCCCAGAAACTCGTGGCCTCGGGCGCGGTGGCGTCGGCACCGGTGTCGGGCGCAACGGACGTGGGGTTGGTCATGGGGTCACCTCACAGCTCACCGGAGAACTCGAACGTACCGCGGTCGAGGACCACCGAACCGTCGGAGGAGATTGTGCGGAACAGAGCTCGGTCGCCGGCGTCCCAGATCTGCACCCGTAACGTCTCGCCCGGCATCACCGGCTTGCTGAAGCGGCCGCTCATCGACCGCACGCGGGTCGGGTCGCCGTCGCACAGGGCGTTCACGAGCAGGCGGCCGGTGACGCCGTAGGTGCACATTCCGTGCAGAATCGGCCGATCGAACCCGGCCTTCTGCGCGAACTTCGGGTCCGAGTGCAGCGGGTTGCGGTCGCCGGACAGACGGTAGAGCAGGGTCTGGTCGGGGCGCACCGTCGAGGTGAGCTCGTGGTCGGCCTCCCGGTGGGGCACCGACCAGTGCGGAACCTGTTGTGCGGGGCCGCCGAATCCACCTTCGCCCCGAATGAACAGACTGGTAGTCGAGGTCAACCACGGGCTTCCGGAGGCAGGGTCGGCGAGGACGGTGTCGAAGACCGCGAGGGCGCCTTTGCCCTTGTCGTAGATGCCGGTCACGACGCTCGAGACGGTCGCGGTTCCTTCCACGGGCAGGGGCCGATGTGTGACGAAGGACTGTTCGCCGTGCAGGACTCGAGACAGGGGGTAGTCGCCGAGCGGGGGGCGTTTGCCGTATGTCATCCCGAGAACGACGCCGTACGCCGGCAGCATCTGCTGCTCGACGCCTTGCGAGTTCTCGGTCGTGTACTGCAGTTCGGTGAGCGGGTCGTCCTGTCCGGCGCCGACCCCGAGCGCGTACAGGATCGCGTCCTTGTGGGTCCACGAGACGGTGGTGGTGTCGCCGGTGACTCCGACGACGTCGAGATTCATGGGCATCGGGTAGCTCCTTGTGCTGCGTTGTGGTGGTCGGTCAGCTCTTGCCCGCGGTGAAGTCGACGTTGTCCCGAGCGCGGGCGAGGAGGTCTTTCATTACCGGGCCCAGATCGGCCGGTGTCCACCGGGTTTGGTTGTCCGCGGACGGTCCGTCGATCCATCCTTCGGCGATGGTGATCCGGTTGCCGCGCAACCCGAAGAGTCGTCCTGTGACCTCGTGCGACTCAGGGCTGCCGAGCCACGCGACGACCGGCGCGATGTAGTGCGCATCCATCGGGTGATCGCCTTGACCGGCGCCGGGGATGATGTTCTCGGTCAGACGTGAGACCGCGCCGGGGTAGATGGCATTGGCGGTGACACCGTAACGTCCGAGTTCTTTCGCGGCGATGAGGGTGAAGGTGGCGATGCCGCCCTTGGCCGCCCCGTAGTTCGCCTGGCCGACGTTGCCGAACAGGCCGCTCGACGAACTTGTGTTGATCAGTCGGGCGTTGCGGGTGCGGCCGGCTTTCGACTCGGTACGCCAGTAGTCGACCGCGCAGCGGGTCGGCAGGAACGTGCCGCGCAGGTGAACCCGGATGACGTCGTCCCAGTCCTGAACCGACATGCTGGCGATCATGCGGTCACGCAGGATTCCGGCGTTGTTGATCAGTACGTCGAGCCCGCCGAACGTATCGATCGCGGTGCGGATCAGGTTGGCCGCCCCGGCCTCGCTCGAGACGTCGTCGCCGTTGACGACTGCCTCACCGCCGAGGGCTCGGATCTGTTCGACGACCTCGCCGGCAGGACCGGCGGAGGCCCCGGAGCCGTCCGGCGCGGAGCCGAGGTCATTGACGACGACCTTGGCTCCTTGACGTGCGAACTCGAGGGCGTACTCGCGGCCGATGCCTCGGCCGGCGCCGGTGATGACCACGATTCTGCCGTCGTTGATGCCGCTCATGGGCACTCCTTCGTCTAATAGGGGAGGACCGCCCGGAGCGGGTCGGTCCACGGGGACCCGGTGGGTCCGAGGTTGGGGAAACTGCCAGGCGTGGGTGCGGCCGGTGGGGTCACTGTCCCCGGAACGCCGGGGTGCGGCGGTCGCGTCGGGCCGCGCGTGCTTCGCGCGCGTCCTCGCTCGTCGCGACCAGTCCCATGTGGGCCGACACCAGATCGAGGTTGGTGCGCAGGTCGTTGCGCAGGCTCAGATGCACGTTGCGGGTGATGATCCGCGTCGCCAGCGGAGGTCCGGCGGCGAGGCGTGCGGCGAAGGCGTGGGCGGTGTCGAACAGGGCGTCGTCGTCGACGACGTGACTGACCAGACCGATCCGCAGAGCCTCCTCGGCATCGACGAAGTCGCCGGTTAGCAGCAGTTCGAGCGCTTTGGCCGTACCGACGATGCGCGGGAGGTAGTGCGCGCCCCCGTCGCCGGGGACGAGCCCGAGACGGATGTATCCCTCGCTCATGCGGGCGCTGCGGGCCAGGAATCGGATATCGCACATGAGCGCCATATCCATGCCCGCGCCGACGGCGACACCGTTCACCGCGGCGATCGAGGGCTTGTCCAGGTCCTCCATCGCCAGGGCGACCTGATGGATGTGCTCGGTGAGCACGCGTTTACCGACCAGGGGGGAGCGGTCGAGATCGGCGATCATGGACAGATCCCCGCCGGCGCAGAATGCGTCCCCGGAGCCGGTCACCACCACTGCACCGACGTCGGGAGCACGGTGTGCCTGCCGGACGAAGTCGGCCCACGCGTCCACCATGTCCAATGTGAAGGCGTTCTTGGCCTCCGGACGCCGGAGCGTGATTGTCGCGACCCGATCGTCGACGGAGTAGGTGATGTCGTCCATTTGAGCTCCTGGCGGGAAACGTCGATCTCCGGGGCGGGTGGCGGTGCGCACGGTGGTGATCGATCCGGTGACGCGGGACACAAGGTGATGAGCTCAGCGAAGCACTCAGCCTCTAAGTATGTCAATGATCGTTAACTAGAGACTTCTTATAGCTCGTATCAGAATGGATTAACCCCACTGAGTCGGATATTCGAAAATATACAATCGTTCACTTGAGGGAGTCGGTGAGTTACGCTCCGTCGATGGACGGAGCGCATGAAGGGCACAGGACATGAGGTCCGGTAAGGGCATGGCCGCGGCCGGCGTGCGCACCCGCGCCCCCCGGGTACCGGCGGATCGGCGGCGCGAGGACATCGTGTCCACGGCAGCCGAGCTGTTTGCGGCCCGAGGCTATACCGGCACCGGGATCGACGACATCGGCGCCACGATCGGGATCAGCGGACCGGCGATCTACCGGCACTTCGCCGGCAAGGACGCCGTGCTCGCCCGGATCGGTGTTCGTTTCCTCGACGGGCTGCACTCGACAGCGGAGGAGGCCGTCGGCGAGTGCCTGGCCGTGGACAGTTTCGGACGCATGGTCGACGCGACTGTGGCATACACCCTGGCTCATTCCCCCGACCTGACCGTGTGTCTGCGGCACCTGTGGCACCTTCACGGCACTGCACTCGACGAACTGCTCGACCGGTGGCACGCCGTCGTCGAGTTGTGGACCCGCGCTGCCACGCTCGCCCGTGTACCGATCGCACCGGAAGATGCGCCGCTGTATCTGCGGGCGGCCTGCGGGGTGGCGCTGGGGGCGAGCCGATCCGAGGAGGGAGTCGATCCGGCACGAGTCCTGGACCTGGTCCGCCTGACCGTCGCGCGGGTGCTCGACACCCCGGTCCCGGAAGGTCGGGCCACCGCCTCTGCCGAACCGGTCGGCGCCGGCCGCCGGTGGATACGGTCGTCGCGACGCGAGCAGATTCTCACCACGGCGATCGGCCTGTTCCGCGAGCGCGGGTTCCGCGGCGTGGCGATGGCCGAGATCGCCGAGGCGCTCGGACTGACCGCCGGCGCGCCGTACCGACACTTCAAGAGCAAGGAGGACATCCTGGCGACGGCGATCGAACGCACCGGTCTGCGGGTGGCGCTCGGCATGGACGATGCGCTGGCAAACGCCACATCGGCGCAGGACGCCGTCGACCGTATGCTGCATGCCTACGTCGACGTGTGTGTCGAAAACGGCGACCTGGTCGCAATCAGTCTGTCCGAGTACCACCACGTTCCCCAGATCCACGAGCGGCGGCGTGCGCGACAGCGCGTCTTCTTCGAGGAGTGGACGCACTGCCTGGCCCAGATCCGGCCCGAGTTGACCACCGCCGAGGCGCGTCTCGTCGTCCGTCTGATGACCGGCTTGGTCACCGAATCGGTGCGGTCCCGGCGCCTGTCGCGCCGCCCACATCTCGCCGACGACCTCTACCGCCTCGCCCAGTCCGTCGTGGCCGGACGCTGAGCGCGCCGACCGGGATCGGTGATACCGCAGCTGCCACGGCACCACCGATCACGGTTCGGTTCAGCGGTCGGCGGGAGCGAACACCCCCGAGTCGATCAGGTCCCGAGCCTCCCCGAGCGTCAAGCTCCTCCCGGCCAGCGCAGAGATCACCGAGTCGGTGTCTGCCCGCGCCGGGGTCGGGGTGGCAGTGGGTGTCCCGCTGAAGCGGGGCGCCGGCATCGGATGGACCACCCCCTCGATGTCGGCGAAGGTCCCTCGACCTGCCGTGTGCGCGTGGTGGGGTGCCTCGGCCAGGGTCAGAACCGGGGTCGTGCACGCCTCGCTGTCGGCGAAGACGGCCTCCCACTCGGCCCGAGTGCGGGTGGCAAAGACGGCGGCGATTCGCTCGCCCTGACGGGGCCACAACGTGCGGTCGTGTTGCTCGGCGAAGAGCGGGTCGTCGGCCAGGTCGAGCCGGGTGAGAAATTCGCGGAAGAATTGCGGCTCGACGCATCCCGCCGCCATGTATCCGCCGTCCGCACACCGGTATGTGCGATAGAACGGGGCGCCGCCGTCGAGCATGTTGCTCCCCCGCTCGTCGAGCCACGTCCCGTTCGCGACGAATCCGTAGGTCATGGCGAGCAGCGTGGACGTACCGTCGACCATCGCGGCATCGACGACCTGCCCCGGGGCGCTCGTCCGCACACGGGCCAGCGCACAGGCGATTCCGAAGGCGAGGAACATCCCGCCGCCACCGAAGTCGGAGACCAGATTGAGCGGAGGCACGGGCGCGCGATCCTTTTCACCGATGGCGTGCAGCCCCCCGGTCAGCGACAGATAGTTGATGTCGTGCCCGGGTGCCCACGCCCACGGCCCCTCCTGCCCCCACCCGGTCATCCGGCCGTACACCAACGCCGGATTACACTCGTGCAGATCCTTCGGTCCAAGACCGAGTCGTTCGGCCACCCCGGGTCGAAAACCCTCGATGACCGCGTCGCATCCCTGCGCGAGGCGACGGATCGCGACCCGCACCTGCGGATCCTTCAAGTCCGCGCGGACAACCACCCGCCCCCGCCCGAGGATCGGGTCACGGCGCCACCGATCGTCACGCACGATCCGGATCACGGTGGCCCCCATGTCCGCCAACATCATGGCGGCGAACGGGCCCGGACCGATACCCCCGAGTTCGAGGACCCGCACCCCGGCCAGGGGTCCGGACCGGTCCGGGGCGCCGACAGTTTCGTTCATGGTTGCTCCTGTGAGTGTCGTGGGGCGGGGCAGTCCTGCCAGGACCGCAAGATCTCGTCGACGGTGGCGACGAAGGCGAGGGGACGATCGAGCATGAGGTGGTGGCCACAGTCGGCAACGGTGGTGCAGATCGTGTCCTGTCCGAGCCGTCGCGCCAGCAGATCCATCACGCCGGGATCGAGCATGCCGCGCTCGCCGCGGACGAACGCCACTCGGCACGCGGCGGTGGTCACCTCGTCGAGCGCCATCCCGCCGCCCATGCCGAAGCGCGGATCGAACTGCCACGAAAACCCGCCGGGGACCGCCCGGATCGACCGGCGCGCAACGTGCGCGTGCAGGTACGGGGCAATCGGGCCGTCGGAGGGGTCGGGCCGAAACCGCGCCAGAATCTCGGTCTCGGATGAATACACCCGTGGCAGTCGGTTGTGGTTGCGCGCCGGCCCGTGCCGTGTCCGACGGGGACGGAGCGGCGAGTCCGCGACGATGACGCCGCCCAGCTCCTCACCGTGCGTACCGGCCGCCTCGAGGGCGACGAGTCCTCCCATGCTGTGTCCGACGACGATGGGCGCGGCGCCGGCGCCGAGAGCGATCTCGACGACCTCCTCGACCCACAGGTCCCGCCGGTACTCCTCGCGCCGATCGCTCTCACCATGGCCACTGAGATCCAACGCCAGGACGTGCCGGCCGTGGGCGAGCAAGGGCGCGACGTGGTCGAACCAGTGCGCATTTGCAGCCCCGCCGTGGACGAGGACGACAGGCCGGTCCCCCCGATCACCCCACTCGAGGGTGCGGATACGAGCGCCGCACACGTGGTGGAAGCCGATACGCGGGACGGAGGCGATCGCGCGGACGAACCAGCCGGGAGCCGGCTCCAGCTGCACGGGACTCGAGTGGTGTGCGCTCACTTCGCCAATTCCTCCCGCAGTACCCGTTTGAGGATCTTGCCGACCGGTGACAGCGGCAGTGCGGCGACGAAGTCGACGGTGCGTGGCGCCTTGTACCGGGCGATGTGTTCGCCGACGAAGTCACGTAGCTCGTCGGCCGAGGCCGACGTGCCGGGTTCGAGGACGACCACAGCATGGACCCGTTCGCCCCACACCTCGTCCGGGACCCCGATCACGGCACACGCCGACACCGACGGGTGTTGCAGTAGAGCTTTCTCGACCTCGGCGCTGTAGACGTTCTCGCCGCCGCTGACGATCATGTCCTTGATCCGGTCGACCAGGAACAAGTAGCCGTGCTCGTCGAGGTATCCGGCGTCGCCGGTGTGCATCCAGCCGGCGCGTATCGCCGCGGCCGTCGCCTCCGGGTTCTTCCAATAGCCGAGCATGATGTTCTCGCCGCGGACGACCACTTCACCGACGGTGCCGCGTGGAACGACGCGGTCGGATTCGTCGACGATCCGGATCTCGGTGTGGGCCGCGGCGCGCCCGACCGAGCGCAGGCGCTCGGGGTGGGCGGGATCGTGGTGGTCCTCGTCGCGCAGGATCGTGGCCACGGGTGCGAGTTCGGTCATGCCGTATCCCTGCCGAAGGCGGACGTGGGGTAGGGCGGTGAACAGCCGATCGAGGATGGGGCGGGTCATCGGTGCCGCGCCGTAGCTGATGTACTCGAGGCTGCTGAGGTCCGAGCCGCGCTGCGCTGCGTGATCGAGCAGCCAGGGGATCATCGTCGGTACGAGCGTGGTGGTGGTGATGCGCTCGCGTTCGATCGCTGCGCACAGCGCAGGCACATCGAACTCGCCGATGAACACATGGGTGGAGCCGATCATCATCTGTTGCACGAGCCCGCCGAACGCCGCAAGGTGAAACAGGGGTGCGGCGTGCAGGTAACGGCCCGGCAGATTCGGGAAGCCGACGCTGACGGCCGAGCCGTACGCCGACACGAGCATCTGCCGGGCACTGAGCATGACGCCCTTCGGGGTTCCGGTGGTGCCGCCGGTGTACATCAGCACCGCAAGCGCATCCGGATCGGTGCGGGCATCCGGCACGGAGGGACTTGTCTCGATGAGCGTTGCATAGTCGACGACGTCACGGGGCATCGCGGCGGCGCCGAAGGCGACGATGGTGTCCAGTGTGGCGCACCGTCGCCGCAGCTCGAGGGCCTGGTCGAGCCGGGGAGCGTCGACGAACAGCACACCGATCTCGGCGTCGTCGATCTGAAACGCCATCTCGTCCAGGCTCCAGCGCGTGTTGAGCGGTGATGCGACGGCGCCGATCCATGGGCACGCGAGCGCGTACTCGAAAAATTGGGCACGATTGGCGGCTAGCATCCCCACCCGCTGGCCCGACCCGATGCCGAGCGAGCGCAATCCTCCCGCCAGCCGTGCGACGCGGTCAGCGAATTCGGCGAAGGTGGCACGGTGCTCGCCGTCGATCCAGGCGATCCGGTCGGGTTCGTGCTGAAGCACGCGGTGCAGAGCCTGAGTGAAATACATGGAGTCAACTTCCGTCTGGAGGTAAGAGCGGGTCGTTCAGGTGGGCACGGCCGCGGTGTCGATGGCGGTGCGGCCGACTACTCGATGGAGGAAATCGGGGGTCGGCCCGCTCGGGGTCAGTGCGACTCGGTCGAACAAATACCCGACTCGGCGCTCGATCTCGGTTCGAACCGAGTCCGGCGCGGCGACGACCGCGAACAGTTCCAGGACGTCGTCGTCGATCCGGCGCGCCATATCGTCCCAGCGGCCTTGCTTGGACAGCGCGTTGAGGTCGTCCTGAAGATGTCCGAGGCCATGTGCTTCGAGCACCGGACGGTAGGCGGGCGTCGACGCGTAGAACGCGATGCGCGACCGGACCTCTTCGATCGACGCGCCCAGGGATTCGTCGTCGGCGCCGGTTGCTACCAAGATCTGACCGGACAGCTCGATCCGCTCGGGGCCGTTGCTCCCGCGACGTTGTTCCAGGGCGGGTAGGACGGTCGATTCGATGTAGCGCGGCGTGCTCAGTGGGTGACAGATGATGCCGTCGGCGACCTCGGCGGCCACCTTGATCATGCGGGGCCCCACGGCCGCGAGGGTGATTCGTGGCGGCGGGAAGCCGAGGGGTCCGGGGGAGAATGTCGGAGTCATCAGGGTATGGGTGTAGAAGGATCCGCGGACGTTGAGTTTTTCGCCGCTCTCCCAGTTTTCCCAGATGGCCCGGACCGCGAGGATCAGCTCGCGCATCCGGGCGGCCGGGGATGACCACGGCATCGAGTACCGCTTGGTGATGTGCGGCCGGATCTGGGATCCCAGGCCGAGTTCGAAACGACCTTCCGTGACTCGATGTAGGTCATGGGCGCAGCTCGCAATCGTCATGGGGTTGCGGGCGAAGGCGATCGCGACGGAAGTTCCGATCTCGAGCGAAGTCGTCGCGGGTGCGGCAAGTGCCGCAGCGACGAAGACGTCGTGGGCCGTCTCGGGTAGACGGATACCGTCCCACCCCGCTTCCTCGGCACGGCGGGCAGTGGCCGCGATGTCGGTGACGCTGCCGCGGAAGACGAGGTCCCACTTCATGAGTTCTCCTGACGGGAAAGGGGTGATGGTCGGGAACGCGGGCTAGGGGGTCGTCGTCGCCGAGGGTTCGGTGCCGCGGTACCGGTCTCGGTCGGGGTTGATTAGGAAGAGACTGATCAGTGCGCCCGCGATCATCACGAAGCCGAGAATGACGAATCCGCGTTCGTACCCGGCAGCCGGTGAGGCCGCGTCGGCGACGATGTTTCCCAGGACCAGGGGGGCGACGATTCCTGCGCTGCTGTAGACCGCCACCACGAAGCCCAGCACGGGGCCACGCTGATGGGGGAGGACGACGTCGGAGACAGCCGTCAGCGCGATGCCCGCTGCCGCGCCGGCGAACGACGCACCCACCACGATGAGGAACAGGTTGAGCGTGCCGCGCCCGCTCAGTGCGAACCCGATCGTGCTCAGGCCGGCGACCGCCAGCATCGTGGACGGCAGAATTCCTCTCGAAATACGATGTGCGACACCGCGCTTGGTCATCGATCGTGACACCGTACCCGCAAGTACCAGCAGGATGGCGGTGGCGGCGTACGGTAATGCGACCAGTGTGCCCGCTTCCTCCTGCGTGTAGCCGAGGCCGTCGTGCAGGTACAGCGGCAGCCAGCTGATCTTGATGGCGCTGGAGCAGTACGTCGCGAACATCAGGACGCAGATGCCGAGCACGGTTCGCTGGAATACAGCCGATGTCCACCTCGGGCTGGCGTCCATAGACGCCGCGAGAGTGTCGTGAACCGGACCTTCGCGCCCGATCGCCACCCACAACGGTGCCCACAGCGCACCGGCCAGCACCAGGGTGAGGAAGGCTGCATGCCAGGAGAACGTGACGATGACGAATGTCAGCACCGGAGCGGCGATGACCGGTCCGAGCCCCGCCCCGGCGGTGATGACCGAGGTCGGGATGGTGCGACGCTCGGCGGTGAACCAGGTGTGCGCAACAGCGACAGCCATTGCCGTCGCTGGCCCTTCGGCGAAACCGAGCACCATGCGGGATGCGATCAGAACGACGTAGCTCTCGCTCCAGATCATCGGTACCAGGCTGAGGGCCCACAGCATCGCGGTACCGGACAGCAACCACTTGGCGGGCACGCGCCCGACCAGAAAGCCGCCCAGGATGGCGCCGAGGGCGAAGCACCAGAAGAAGCTGCTTTGGATGAGACCGAACTGGCGGGCGCCGATGCCGAGATCGCGCATCAAGGAGGGACCGGCGAGCCCGACCACCACCTTGTCTGCGTAATTGACGATCAGGAATGCGCACAGCATCGCGACGATGATCCATGCGCGCGATGGGGTCTGCGGGGTGTGTCGGGCGGCGGCCGACCCGGGGGGTGTGGTGCCTACCTGAGGCAAGCTCATGCCGGTCTCCTCAATGTCGTAAATCGGAGAATGAATGTTCAGACAGATTGGATCAATGAACGTTAACTATGACAAGCCTCACATCAGGAGGCGACTTGTTGAGGGCATCGATACATGGAGTCTTGAGCTGCGATTATCACCTGTCCGTATCGACCCCATTGCCAAATCGACGCGAACGTCAGGGGCAGGCGTCCACTACCGGAGAGTAGGAAAGATGTCACTACTCGTTCACTAAACATCGGGATGCACGCAGTGATCGCACGCTGCCTGCCGGTCGAAGACCTCCTGGATCGGATGCGCCGTACGCGGTGACGACTTACGCCAGCGCCGGGCCGGTTCGAGCCGCCACGGTGACCGCGACAGGAACGTAGTCGCGGTGACGGAGCCGGTCGGGCGGGTGCAGTCGTCACCGATCCAGTGCTCGGCGAGACGGCGGGCGAGCAGGTCAATGCTGTTACCGCGGAACGGCAAGGTCACCGCGGGCGCGGCCCGAGGCACCTATCGACCTTTGTGACCCACCAGCAGTTGGTCGCCTCGCACAGCAACACAAGGTGGCCGTCGAGTCCGTCGATGCGCACCGCCATTCCGTCGCGCCACACCCGCAGCTTGATGTCCTCGATCCCGCCCGTCGGTCAACTGTCGGCGGCGACGCACCGAGGAATGCGGTCCAGCCGACCTCACCGCGAACCCGTCAGTCCTCGAGGGGGTTGACGAACCGCTCACCGGCACATCCGCTGTGCACGACCTGCGATTGCACCCAGGAACCGGGCGCCGCCTCCGGTATCTACGAAGACTCGAGAGCGGCGGTGGTAGCGAGCTGCAACCGCGGTCTACTGCGAGGAAAACACTGCACCCAGTGCACGCATGTTCCGACTGCTGCGTACCTGATCGGTCCCCGTTGGGGCACCGTCCTCTCCTGGCACGTGGATGACCCGGTTCCGCCGGGGGAGGGGTGGCGTCCATGAAGATGGTGTACGAACCGGACCTGAACGACCTGGCCGGCGTGTCGTAACCGGACGAAAGACGGTCACCGCGTGATTCTTCGAGAGAGCTACCAACTCGACTCGACGAAAGAGCACGCGATGACCACTGCCCACGATATCGACCTCCGCCAGCTTGTCGAAGACCGACTCACCGGCGCCAGCCCCGACCTGCTGCGCGAGCTGCTGACGATGTTCGTCCACGCCCTGATGGGCGCCGAGGCCGACGCCCTGTGCGGCGCCGGCTACGGCCAACGCTCCGACGAACGCACCAACAGCCGCAACGGCTACCGGCACCGCGACTTCGACACCCGCGTCGGCACCCTCGACGTGGCCATCCCCAAGCTGCGGTCCGGATCGTACTTCCCGGACTGGCTGCTCGAGCGGCGCAAGCGGGCCGAACGTGCCCTGACCTCGGTCGTTGCGACCTGCTACCTGCTCGGCGTCTCGACCCGCCGAATGGAAAAACTCGTCGACACCCTCGGGATCACCTCGCTGGGGGTGCCTCCCTGCACGAAGTGCTCGGGGGAGCGAAGTCCCAGGTCAGCGTGATGGCGAAAGATCTCGACACCCAGGTCGAGGCCTTCCGCAACCGACCCCTCGATGCGGGCCCGTACACGTTCGTCGCCGCCGACGCCCTGGTCCTCAAGGTGCGGGAGAACGGGCGGGTGGTGAACGTGCACGCCCTGGTCGCGGTGGGGGTCAACGCCGACGGCTACCGCGAGATCCTGGGGCTGGACGTCACCTCCAGCGAGGACGGCGCCGGCTGGCTGACCTTCTTCCGCGGGTTGGTCGCCCGCGGCCTGACCGGGGTGAAGTTGGTGACCTCCGACGCGCACGCCGGCCTCGTGGCGGCGATCGGCGCGACCCTGCCGGGCGCGTCCTGGCAGCGGTGCCGCACCCACTACGCGACCAACCTCATGGCGGTGACCCCGAAGTCGTCGTGACCCTGGGTGAAGACGCTGCTGCATTCGGTCTACGACCAGACCGACGCGGATTCCGTTCACGCCCAATATGATCGAGTGATCGATGCCCTCGAAACCAAGCTGCCGAAGGTCGCCGAGCACCTCGACGCTGCCCGGGTCGACCTGTTGGCGTTCACCGCGTTCCCCAAGCAGATCTGGCGGCAGATCTGGTCCAACAATCCGCGATCGGTTAACCGGCCCTCCCACGACACGATCATGGGTGCGGCGTGAGGTCCGGGGCCGACGGCGTTGCTCGGCGCATGCTGGCGGTGTCGGCTCGATCGAGAGGGGCAGACCATGACCGTTCGGGTGCGGACCCACGGCGACGGCTATGCGATCGACGGCCAGTGGGAGGGAAGCGCAGCGGCGAACGCATTCCTGACACACCTGGCCGGACGCGGATTCAGCGCGGCAACGGTGCGGGCGTATGCGTTCGACGTGCTCAACCTGGCCCGGTTCCTGCTCGATCGCGACCTCACGGTGGCGGCGGTGACGCCGGTGACGGTGTTCGAGTGGATCGACTGGCAGGACGTGCGCCGCGAACCCCGCCCCGGCATGGCGAGAAGGAATGGCAGGGGCGCGGCGGCGTCGACGATCAACCGACGAGTCGCGGCGATACGGGCGTTGTTCGAGTACCTGGTGATGACCGGGATGCGCGCCGACAATCCGGTGCCCTCACCGCGGCGCGGGCAGGGCCTGCGACCACAAGCGCGGGGACTGCTCGGGCACCTCGGACCGGGCCGACCCCGAGCTGGGGGCCGGCTGGTGCGCCAACCGCGACTGCTGCCCGAATCCCTCGACGCCGACGCGGTAGAGCAGTTCGCGGCGTCGTTGCGCACTCACCGGGATCGGGCGATGGTGTGGGCCATGCTGTTCGGGGGCCTGCGCAGCGCCGAGGTGCGATCCCTGCGGCTGGCAGACGTCGATTTCGGTCGACGTCGGTTGCGGGTGCTCGGCAAAGGCTCGAAGGAACGGGTGGTGCCGGTCGATGCGGCGTTCTTCACCGAACTGTCGGCCTATCTGCGCCTCGAACGGCCACCGGGGTTGGCGACGCAAGAGTGTTTCGTGGTGCTGCGTGGCCCCACCCACGGGTCGCCGGTCACCGAGGCCGGACTGCGGTCGCTGTTCCGGCGGCACCGAGGCCTGTCCGGCGCAACGCGGGTGCGTCCGCACCGACTGCGCCACACCTACGGCACCGAACTCGCCTCCGCTGGAATCGATCTGATGGCGTTACGGGAGTTGATGGGGCACGTGTCTCCCGAGACCACCGCCGGATACGTGCATCTGTCGGTCGAGCAGCTCGCCGCCGAATACGGCGCGGCCCGCGCCAGCCTCGCCGGGACACGACGATGACCACCCCCGCGCTCGCAATGGTCGATCCGCTGGCCGACCCGGATACGGTGCTGGCCGATTACCTCGAGCACGTTGCCGCCCTGGCTCTCAGCGCCAGGTCGGTGCGCGCTCGCACCCTCATCGCGACCACCTTCCTCACCTCGCATCCGGACCTGCGGGACTGGATGACCCGACCGGCAGCCGAACGGCTCATCGAACTGCGCCGCACCGGGGCGTGGCCGCTGCTGTGTCACCTCATCGGACGCGGCGGCCTGCGGCTGGACCTCGAACTTGCGGCCGTCAAGAACCTCACCGGTCTCGGCCGAGCCGTCGAGGACCGCGACCCGGACGGGTTTGCCGCAGTCCGGGCCGCCGGGCTGGCCTTGGGCTGGACACCGCAATGGATCGAGACGGTCCTGGGTGAATGTCTGGCGGTGCTGCTCGCCTGGCACGGCGGACTCGTCAGCGACGTGAGCGCCGATACCGTCGACGAATTCGACGCTGCATTGGCTGCAACACAGTCGATTCCGGCAACGTCTCGTCGCGCCTACCGCAACCGGATTGCGGGGCTGCGACAGATGCTGTTTCAGGCCCGCATCGTCGACACACCACCACGGCGCCGGGGGTGGGCCCGCAGTTACGCTCAACGCTTCGCCGAGGTTCCGATGGCCGACGCGATTCGCGCAACATTGCTGCGTTACGTCACCGTCCGGGCATCGGTGCTGCGTCCGAAATCCGTCGAATCCTTGATCAACGACTTGCTGCCGTTCGCGGACTACCTCACCACCGCTCATCCCGAGGTCACGTCCCTCGAGGATCTCGACCGCAATCACATCGAGGGCTTCCTCGTCTGGAACCGCACCCGCACCTGGCGTGGGCAACGCGCCGCTTCCGGCGCCGGACGCATCATCTCGAAGGCCGTGATCCAATCGACGGTGCTGAGCGTGCGCAACCTGCTCGACGACATCACCGAATGGGGTTGGGAGCAGGCCCCACCGCGCCGTCTGGTTTTCGCCGTCGACGTCCCCAAACTCGATCAACCGCTTCCGCGGGCCCTGCCGCCCGACATCGATGTTGCAGTGATGTATGCGGTCTCTGGGCTGGATGATTCGTTCGCTCGTATCGGGCTGACCGTGCTCCGCGGAGCTGGTCTGCGGGTCGGGGAGCTACTCGACCTCGAACTCGGCAGCGTCATCGACTACGGTCCCGCCGGCACCTGGTTGAAGGTGCCGTTGGGCAAGCTCGCCACCGAACGCATGGTGCCACTCTCGGCCACCACCCTCACCGCGTTGGACGAGTGGACCAGTCGGCGTGGTATCTGCCGGCCGCTGCCGCACCCCCGCACCGGAGCGTTGACCGATTTCCTGTTCGTCGCGCACGGTCGCCGTCTCAGCCAGACCCGGCTGCGCAACGGGTTACTCGCTGCCGTCGAGACTTGCGGACTGCGTGGGGCCGGGGGTGCGCCGTTGGTGGTGACCCCGCATCAGCTGCGGCATACGTGGGCTACCGAACTCGCGAACGCTGGGATGAGCCTGCAGGCGTTGATGGCGTTGCTCGGGCACGTCACCCCGCAAATGACTTTGCGTTACGCCACTTTGGCTTCACCGACATTGCGTGATGCCTACGACCAGGCGATGGGCAAGATGCGGCGGCGGTTCACTCTCACCCCGGTCGGCAAACCGATCGTTCCCGACACGGTGAGTTGGCTCGGCAGCGAGATGCTCAAAACGCGTGTTGCCCACGGCTACTGTTCCCGTCACGAGAGCGCGGGTGCTTGTCCCTATGCCAACATCTGCGAGACCTGCGACAACTTCGTCACCGGACCGGAATTCCGCGACGCGCTTGAGGCGCAACGCACCGACATCCAGGCACTCGAGGTCGATGCCCACGACCGAGGATGGCCCGATGAAGCGGCCCGTCACCATCGCGTCGCTGACGCGTTGACCGACCACCTCCACCGGCTCGACCGCTGACCCAAATCGGCAATCAGGGGTTGATCCGACCCTGAGGGCCGGATAAGTTCTGTGGGGTTGTTAGACCAGATCTGTCGCCACACGTCGTCGGGGAACGCGGTGAAGGCGAGCAGGTCCTCGCGGGCATCGCCGAGGTGGTCGGCGACCTCGGGCAGGCGGTGCTCCGTGTACTCCAGCAGCCGGTCGAACTGGGCGTTGACGGCGTCTGCGGTGGGCTGGTCGTACACGCTGTGCAGCATTGCTTTCACGGCCGGCCACATGGACTTGGGGCACACGGCCATGAGGTTGGCGGCGTAGTGGGTGCGGCAGCGTTGCCACGCGGCGCCGGGCAGGTTCGCCGAGATCGCATCCACGAGGCCGGCGTGGGCATCGGAGGTCACCAGCCGCACGCCGCCCAGGCCGCGGGCGACCAGGTCGGCGAAGAAGGTGTTCCACGAGGCCGTGGTCTCACTGGTGGCCACCTGCATACCGAGGACCTCGCGGTGGCCGTCGCCGTTGACGCCGGTGGCCAGCAGCACCGAGGCCTTGACGACCTGCTTGTTCTCGCGGACCTTGATGGTCAGCGCGTCAGCGGTGACGAACGTGAACGGCCCGGCCTCGTCCAGGCGCCGGTGGCGGAACGCGGCGACCTGCTCATCCAGGTCGGCGGCCATGCGGGAGACCTGCGACTTAGACAGTGAATCGATGCCCAAGGTCTTGACCAACTTGTCCATCCGGCGAGTGGAGACGCCGGCCAAGTAGCAGTCCGCCACCACCGTGATCAGCGCCGACTCGGCCCGCTTGCGGCGCTCGAGCAACCACTCCGGAAAGTAGCTGCCCGAGCGCAGCTTCGGTACGGCGACGTCGACGGTGCCGACGCGGGTATCCAGGGGCCGGTGCCGGTAGCCGTTGCGCAGGTTGGTGCGTTCGGCGGACCGGGCGTTCCACTCGGCACCGCACACGGCGTCGGCGTCCGCCGAAAGCAGGGCGTTGATCATGGTCTGCAGCAGCTCGCGCATCAGATCCGGCGACGCGTCGGCGAGGGCTTGGCTAAGCAGGCCTGCAGGGTCGACAATATGGGGTGCGGTCATCGTGATGACTCCATTCGAGGATTCGGTAAGAGGTTGACTCGAAGGATCACACGGTGGCCGCTCTACATTCGTGCACAACACGGATTCGTAGACGGGCTCGGCCACCGAGTTACACCACTCTAAGGGGCACTACTACTAGCGCCCGACTGGACGCCTACGGGCTCGGAGCGGACATCGAGATCGGGGTCGGCGAGCCCCTGATCAGTCGGCCCGGGGTGGAGGCACTGACTGGATATCGGCTCGCCTTGTATGCGTCCGTCGACTACCTCGACAACCATGGGGCGCCTCGGGTCCAGGACGACCTCCGAGGCCACTCGTTGGTCTATTACGTCGAGTCCCTTCTGCGAGTCGAGGACCTCGACATCCTCAACCGGTTCGTGGACACCCACCGCGTATCGGTCGGGTCCACGAGTATCCAGGCGCAGCTAGCAGCGCAGGCGCCGGAATCGGTCTCCGGCCCGCCTGCCTCGCGGAACGCGTTCCCAGTCTCCGGCGGGTGCTGTGGGTGTCGTCGGCGTCGAGCCCACCTAGACAGCGGTTCTCGCCTCCGGCGGACTGCGCCGCCCAGCAACAACAACCGACATGTAGGCGATCCGCGAGATGGTCGCCGAGAAGCCAGATGTCCTACTGCCCGTCTGAGGGGCAGGCCGTGGGCGGACGCGCCGTCGTCGGCGCGGCCCGGCTCGAGCACTTCGACGACGCGTTCCAGGTCGTGCGCGGAATGCTGCAGGATGCCACCGAACGGCCCGAGATCGGCCGTCTTCGTTGCGGTGTGAGCGGCGCGAGACTGGCCGGCTCCTGGGCTGGGATTAGGCGCGCCAGGCTTCCGTGCTCCGTCGGTGCGGTGACGTGGGCCGTTTTACAGGTGGGGCAGGTCCGGGGGAGGTATGTACGGGGATCCCTCGAGCTTCGACGAGTGCTTGAGCCGAAGCCCTTCAAAGCGCTTCGTTTTATAGGATCTGGTTAACGAAAGTTGCCCACAGTCGCTAACTCGGTAAAGCGCTTTGACGGCGTGGTGCTAGCGGTTGAAAAAGCTGGACTTTCCCACTTCGTGGTGCACACCGTCATTTTTCCGGCTCGGTGTTAGGGGGCGCCGAACCCGGAGGCGTGGGTGACCTTGGGGCGTTCATTCTGGTGTCTCGAACTTGACGGGTTCGGTTAGAAGGCGCCGAAGGTGAGTCCGAGGGTGGCGGCGAACAGAACGCCGACCAGTGGGACCAACACGCTCACGACGAAGATGTCTTTGTAAGCCTCCCGGTGCGTCAGCCCGCACACTACGAGCACCGTGATCATCGCGCCGTTGTGGGGGAGGGAGTCGAAGCTGGTTGATGCCATGGCGATCACGCGGTGCATGACCTCCATGTCGATGCCCTGTTCGGCCGCTGCTGTAGCGAGGTCGGCACCGAAGGTCTCGAGGGAGATCGCCAGACCGCCGGAGGCCGATCCTGTGATCCCGGAGATACCGGTCACTGACAGCACGCCCGTCACGAGAGGGTTCTCGCTGATGGTGAACAGGCCGTCGCGTACCACGGCGAACGCGGCGAGGGAGGCGATGATGGCGCCGTAGCCCACCTCGCTGGCCGTGATCATGCACGGGGCGACCGCACGCTGGGCGCCCTCGGACAACCCCTTGACCAGATCTTTGGCCTGGCGGAAATTCCACGCCAGTAGCCAGACGACGCCGGAGACGAGCGCGATGATGACGGACCAGATGCTCAGGAGGCTCTCGACGCTGGTGCTGCCGTACGCCTCCTCTGCCAAGTATGAGGTGTCCAGGCCAGGGATGATGAGGTAGGTGGCTAAAGCGTTCATCGAGGCCACCACGACGACCGGCAGGAGTCCGATGGCGCCGCGCCGATGGACCCCGTCATCGAGGGGGGTCGGACGCTCGGGGGCGGTGATCACGGCCGTCGCACCGCGAGTGGCCGGTGCCGCGGCGGCCTCGCGGCCACCCGTCGAGGTTGTGGCGCTTTCGCCGAGGCCTTCCTGGAAGTCTGGAAGCGCGTGGCCCCCGGGGCTTGACGGGCCGTCGGCAAGCGTGGGTGGTGCGATGTCGTCGCGCTTTTCGATCTCGGTCGGGTCGAAGTACGACTCCCCGGCGGTCTTGAGCTTGTTCTGGCGGTAGGTCAGCCACGCCATGCCCACTCCGAAGACGAGAGCGGTGGCGAGGAGGCTCAGAACGGGTGCGGCGAAGGTGTTGGTGCCGAAGTACTTGCCGGGCATTGTGTTGTGGATCTGCGGGCTGCCCGGGATCGCCGCGAGTGAGAACGTGAACAGGCCCAGCATGATGGCCGCCGGAAGCAGTCTGCGGGGAATGTCCGCCTCACGGAACAGGGCGGTGGCGATGGGGAAGACGGAGAAGACCACGACCCAGCCGCTCACGCCGCCATAGGTCAGTAGTGCGGTGGCCAGGACGGTGATGAAGATCGCTCTGCGCGGACCCATCACCCGGGCCAACCACTGGGCGATGGCCTGGGCGCTTCCACTGAGTGACATCAGGGAGCCGAAGATGGCCCCGGTGAGGAAGAGTGGGAAGTAGGAGATGATGAAGCCGCCCATTGCGGGCATGAAGATCTGCGTGTAGCTGCCGAGCGCCGGAAGTCCCGAGAACAGGATGGCGATCAGGGCGGCGAGTGGCGCGACGTAGAGGACGGAGTGGCCGCGGTAGGCGAGCGTGATGAGGAAGACCAGCGACAACACTATTCCAAGAAGGCTCAGAATCATGGGGTGCTCTTTTCGATCAGGTGGCAGGGCCTGTGCGCCGGGCACTCGTCGGTAGTCGTCACGATCACTGGCGCAGGGTCAGGAATTGAGGAGGGGGAGGGGGTTTGAGCCTCGCGACGGCGCGGTGTGCCGCCGCTGGGCCGTTGGCCCCGGGAGCGCCGACTGCGACGGTCGGCACTCCCGGGAGGTGAGGGTCAGTTGGGGCGGAAGCCGAAGTCCTGACCGGCGACACTGTCCCACCGAGAGGTGACGAACTTGGGCCGGGTGTAGAAGTCCCACGATGCGTTGTTCAGGCCCGACTGGCCGAACGCGGAGTCCTTCCAGCCCTGGACCGCATAGGTGGCGACCGGGACGGGGATGGCCACGTTGACCCCGACCATCCCTGCCGAGATGCGGCGCTCGAACTCATCGGCGGCCGCACCGGACTGGGTGAAGATCGAGGCGCCGTTGCCGTAGCGGTGGTTCTCCACTAGGTCGAGTGCCTCATCGAGCGTGTCGACGCGCAGCACCACGAGAACAGGTCCGAAAATCTCCTCGCAGTACGCGGGGGAATCGGTGGTGACGTCGGTGAGGATGGTGGGCCCGATGAAGTAGCCGTTCTCGAAGCCCTCGACCTCCTCGGTACTGCGGTCGACCACCGCGGTGGCGCCGCCGGCAACGGAGTCGGCGACGACACGGCGGATCCGCTCCTGCGCGGCGCGGGTCACCACAGGACCGACCTCGGTCCCGGCGGTGCTGCCGGCGCCGAGCTTGACGGCCTCCGCGCGGGGCTTGAGCTTGTCCAGCAGCGCCGTGGTGTCGGGGCCGACGACGACGGCCACGGAGATGGCCATGCAGCGCTGCCCGGCGGCACCGAAGGCGGACGACGTCAGCTGGTCGGCGACGATCTCCGGGTCCGCGTCGGGCATGACGATCATGTGGTTCTTGGCGCCGCCGAGCGCCTGTGCACGGATCCCGGCCTCCGAGGCCCGCTTGTAGACGGAGTGCGCAACCGGCGTGGATCCGACAAAGGCGACGGCCTGGCTGATCGGAGAATCGATGAGTGCTTCGGAGGCCTCCTGACGGCCGTGGATGACGGTGAAGATCCCCGCCGGGAGCCCGGCCTCGGCGAACAGCTCGGCCACCCGGATGCTGACCCCGGGCGCCTGCTCGCTGGGCTTCCACACGAAGGCGTTGCCCGCGGCGATCGCCACGGCGCCCTGCATGAGGCCGATCATGATGGGGAAGTTGAACGGGGTGATGCCCACGACCACCCCGAGCGGGTGCTGCACCGACTTGGTGTTGATGCCGGGGCCGGTCTGCAGGGAGGTCGACCCGTGCGACAGGGCCGGACCGCCGCAGGCCAGCTCGACGGCTTCCACGGCCCGACCGACCTCACCGGCGGCGTCGTCCACGGTCTTGCCGTGCTCCTCGCTGATGAGCGCGGCCAGCTCCGAGCGGTGCTCGATGAGCAGGTCGCGGAGTCGGTACAGGGGCTGGACACGACGCGAGAGGGTGGTGGCCGCCCACGCCGGTGCGGCGGCCGCGGCAGTCTGCAGGGCACGGTCCACGGTGGCCGGATCGGCCATCGGGACGGTCGCGACCGCCGTGTCGGTGGCGGGGTTAAGCACGTCGATCGTGTCCTCGCCGGAGACGGCCTCGCCGTTGATCCAGTGGGTGATGGTGCGCATCGGTATTACCTTTCGATGGGGAATCTGGGAAAAAGAGCTGCTCAGATGAGCTTGACGATGGCGGAGCAGTCGAGCGCCGCATCACCCGCGTCGGTGAGGGTCTGCAGCCGGCCGGACATCTCGCGCGCGGCGGCGAGATCGAGGTCCAGGCCCGCTGCCGTCTGGTGCGCCAGGCCGAGGTCCTTGGCCATGAGAGCCACCGAGAAGCCGCCCTCGAAGTCGCGGTTCGACGGAGCGGAGGGGACGGGCCCGGCGATCGGGTAGTAGTTGCGCAGCACCCAACTGTCGCCGCTGGAGACGGCGGCGCACTCGATAAGGGTGGAATGGTCGATCTTCAGGCGGTCCGCGAGAGCGGCGGCCTCGGCGACACCCTGGAGGTTCACCGCAAGCATGAGATTGTTGAGCATCTTGACGCCCTGTCCGGCACCCACCGGACCGACGTGGAACACGCGAGACCCCATGGCGTCCAGGGTCGGCCGCGCCGCCTCGACGTCCTGCGCCTCACCGCCGACCATGAACGTCAGGGTGCCCCCCTCGGCGCCCGCCGTCCCTCCGGAGACGGGAGCGTCAATGAACCGACAACCCCGGTCCCGCACCTCGGCGGCGATGGACTCGACATCCGCGACCGCGATGGTCGAGCAGTCGATGACCAGCGCACCGGGAGCGGTCGCCTCGAGGACACCCTGCGCGCAGAGGGCTGCACGGACATGCTCACCCTTGGGGAGCATGCTCACCACGATGTCGGCGTCGCGGACCGCGTCAAGCGCGGATTCCACGGTGGGGACCCCGGCTGCCTCGCGTGCGTCCGGTGAGAGATCGAACGCCGCGACATCGAAGCCGGCAGCAGCGAGGTTCCTAGCCATGGGGGCTCCCATGTGGCCCAAACCGATCCAACCTAGTCGAGTCATCGTGGTCGTCCTCTTCTCGTCGTGTCGTTCTACCGGGGATGCGCCGCGATCGGGAAACTGTGATCTACGTCATCGACCCGCGGTTTAAGAGTGGGTGAACATTGCCGCCGCGAAAAGGGCGACTTCGGTAACCTGGCTGTGCAAGATTGCACAGCGAGGCGCAGAGGGGAATCAGTGCGAGCCGACGACCTCGTGATCCTTCTGGAGGTCGCACGGTGTGGTTCGCTCTCGCGCGCGGCCGCCACCCTCGGCCTCAACCACGCCACCGTGTCGAGGCGGATCTCGGTGTTGGAGAACGACCTGCGCTCGGCCGTGATCACCCGCACCGTCCAGGGGTGCGAGCTCACGGACTTGGGGGCAGGGCTGCTGGAGTCGTGCGAACTCATCGAGCGCGCACTGTCGGAGGTGGCGGAGCGGGCGAGCTCGACCCCGGCGCACCGGTCGCTCTCCGGCCTGGTCCGGATCGCCACGACGGACGGGTTCGGCAGCGCGTTCATCGCGCCGCTCATGGCCGAACTCCACCAGATCAACCAGGGCCTACAGGTGGAGATCGTCACCAGCACCCGGCTCGATGCCTACGGGCTCGGAGCCGACATCGAGATCGGCGTGGGCGAACCGCTGACGGGCCGCCCGGGAGCGGAGGCGTTGACCCGATATCGGCTTGCGCTCTACGCGTCCGCCGACTACCTCGACCACCACGGGGTCCCCCGAACGCCGGATGATCTGCGAGGTCATTCGCTCGTGTACTACGTCGAATCGCTCCTGCGGGTCGAGGACCTCGACATCCTCGGGCGATTCGTCGACACCCATCGCGTGGCAGTGGGGTCCACCAGCATCCAGGCCCAGATCGCGGCGACCAGGGAGGGCGCGGGGATCGGTCTACTGCCCGCCTACCTCGCCGAATCTGTCCCTGGCCTGCGGCGGGTGCTGTGGGCCGACGTCGGAGTCGAACCGACGTACACGGCGGTCCTCGCGTCGCGCAGGCTTCGGCGCCCCGCCGCCACGACCGTGATGCAGGCAATCCGCGAGATGGTCGCCGAGAAGCAGTACCTCCTGCTGCCTACATGAGGGGCAGGCCACGGGCGCCCGCCCCATCTTCGGCTGCCAAAGAATGGCCGAGTGGAGGGAATGGGCGCAGTCAGAGACGAGACTTGAACGCCAGGTATTGATTAGGTGCCGGGTTCTGAGGTGTCGAGTTCCCGTCGCAGGCCAGGTCCGTGACACAACAACGCGTCCAGTTTGCCAACGTCGGCCTTGGCAGAAGCCCTTGCTGTGGGTTTCGAGCCATTGTCAGGCGCTTCGCACAATGTGCGAATGTGTCAAAGCGGATGCGAATCCCAGTGAAGAGTCGCAAGTGAGAGCACCGGCCACCATGTGGTTGGCGGCCCGGGTTCGACATCAACACGGCGGCGAATTAACGACTCGATGCGCGACCACGCGCAGGTTGCATGCGGCTCGAACTCGGACGAGCTGCGAGCATCTCGGGGGGCGAGTTCGCGGGAGCGGCAACTCGTCCAACTCTACTGGACAGTCTGCGTATCAAGGTCGTGCGTATTGGAGTTGGTAGGCGGGGCGATCCTGGGTAATTCTTCCGCGCACGTTCTTACGCCGCGGCAGGCTGCTCACAACGTGCGGGCGGCACTGGTCGCGTGGCGAGATGGCGGTGTCGCGGTGGAGGATCATCTGAGGAGACGGGCGGTATCGGTGCCGCGGGAGGGTGTCCCGTTGGTGACGTCGGTCTTCGCTGCCTGGTGGGCGGCGCACAGAGCATCGCGCGACCAGCCGTGCTCGACGGCCGCGGCTGCGTACTTGTCTCGATCGTCCTGAGCGCTGAGCTTGTCCAGCAGGACAGTCACGTGCCCCCAGGGCAAGTACGCAACAGGCTGTTGCGCGATTGGTCGGTCAAGCCCCTAGAAGTGGTGTAACTGGTTTTTGATCCTTCGTTGGTGATCAGGCGGGCAGTTGCATCAGGTCATCGGTGCTCACCTCCGTCGGCGAGCTGGTATCGGTACCGGTGGTCAGGGTGAGTCGGCAGCGGCCCAGAACTTCGAGGCCGAGGTAGCGGCGGCCTTCGGCCCATTCGTCGGTCTGTTCGGCCAGGACGGCGCCGATGAGGCGGACGATGGCATCCCGGTTGGGGAAGATCCCGACGACGTCGGTGCGGCGGCGGATCTCGCGGTTGAGCCGATCGGTTAACCGGCCCTCCCACGACACGATCATGGGTGCGGCGTGAGGTCCGGGGCCGACGGCGTTGCTCGGCGCATGCTGGCGGTGTCGGCTCGATCGAGAGGGGCAGACCATGACCGTTCGGGTGCGGACCCACGGCGACGGCTATGCGATCGACGGCCAGTGGGAGGGAAGCGCAGCGGCGAACGCATTCCTGACACACCTGGCCGGACGCGGATTCAGCGCGGCAACGGTGCGGGCGTATGCGTTCGACGTGCTCAACCTGGCCCGGTTCCTGCTCGATCGCGACCTCACGGTGGCGGCGGTGACGCCGGTGACGGTGTTCGAGTGGATCGACTGGCAGGACGTGCGCCGCGAACCCCGCCCCGGCATGGCGAGAAGGAATGGCAGGGGCGCGGCGGCGTCGACGATCAACCGACGAGTCGCGGCGATACGGGCGTTGTTCGAGTACCTGGTGATGACCGGGATGCGCGCCGACAATCCGGTGCCCTCACCGCGGCGCGGGCAGGGCCTGCGACCACAAGCGCGGGGACTGCTCGGGCACCTCGGACCGGGCCGACCCCGAGCTGGGGGCCGGCTGGTGCGCCAACCGCGACTGCTGCCCGAATCCCTCGACGCCGACGCGGTAGAGCAGTTCGCGGCGTCGTTGCGCACTCACCGGGATCGGGCGATGGTGTGGGCCATGCTGTTCGGGGGCCTGCGCAGCGCCGAGGTGCGATCCCTGCGGCTGGCAGACGTCGATTTCGGTCGACGTCGGTTGCGGGTGCTCGGCAAAGGCTCGAAGGAACGGGTGGTGCCGGTCGATGCGGCGTTCTTCACCGAACTGTCGGCCTATCTGCGCCTCGAACGGCCACCGGGGTTGGCGACGCAAGAGTGTTTCGTGGTGCTGCGTGGCCCCACCCACGGGTCGCCGGTCACCGAGGCCGGACTGCGGTCGCTGTTCCGGCGGCACCGAGGCCTGTCCGGCGCAACGCGGGTGCGTCCGCACCGACTGCGCCACACCTACGGCACCGAACTCGCCTCCGCTGGAATCGATCTGATGGCGTTACGGGAGTTGATGGGGCACGTGTCTCCCGAGACCACCGCCGGATACGTGCATCTGTCGGTCGAGCAGCTCGCCGCCGAATACGGCGCGGCCCGCGCCAGCCTCGCCGGGACACGACGATGACCACCCCCGCGCTCGCAATGGTCGATCCGCTGGCCGACCCGGATACGGTGCTGGCCGATTACCTCGAGCACGTTGCCGCCCTGGCTCTCAGCGCCAGGTCGGTGCGCGCTCGCACCCTCATCGCGACCACCTTCCTCACCTCGCATCCGGACCTGCGGGACTGGATGACCCGACCGGCAGCCGAACGGCTCATCGAACTGCGCCGCACCGGGGCGTGGCCGCTGCTGTGTCACCTCATCGGACGCGGCGGCCTGCGGCTGGACCTCGAACTTGCGGCCGTCAAGAACCTCACCGGTCTCGGCCGAGCCGTCGAGGACCGCGACCCGGACGGGTTTGCCGCAGTCCGGGCCGCCGGGCTGGCCTTGGGCTGGACACCGCAATGGATCGAGACGGTCCTGGGTGAATGTCTGGCGGTGCTGCTCGCCTGGCACGGCGGACTCGTCAGCGACGTGAGCGCCGATACCGTCGACGAATTCGACGCTGCATTGGCTGCAACACAGTCGATTCCGGCAACGTCTCGTCGCGCCTACCGCAACCGGATTGCGGGGCTGCGACAGATGCTGTTTCAGGCCCGCATCGTCGACACACCACCACGGCGCCGGGGGTGGGCCCGCAGTTACGCTCAACGCTTCGCCGAGGTTCCGATGGCCGACGCGATTCGCGCAACATTGCTGCGTTACGTCACCGTCCGGGCATCGGTGCTGCGTCCGAAATCCGTCGAATCCTTGATCAACGACTTGCTGCCGTTCGCGGACTACCTCACCACCGCTCATCCCGAGGTCACGTCCCTCGAGGATCTCGACCGCAATCACATCGAGGGCTTCCTCGTCTGGAACCGCACCCGCACCTGGCGTGGGCAACGCGCCGCTTCCGGCGCCGGACGCATCATCTCGAAGGCCGTGATCCAATCGACGGTGCTGAGCGTGCGCAACCTGCTCGACGACATCACCGAATGGGGTTGGGAGCAGGCCCCACCGCGCCGTCTGGTTTTCGCCGTCGACGTCCCCAAACTCGATCAACCGCTTCCGCGGGCCCTGCCGCCCGACATCGATGTTGCAGTGATGTATGCGGTCTCTGGGCTGGATGATTCGTTCGCTCGTATCGGGCTGACCGTGCTCCGCGGAGCTGGTCTGCGGGTCGGGGAGCTACTCGACCTCGAACTCGGCAGCGTCATCGACTACGGTCCCGCCGGCACCTGGTTGAAGGTGCCGTTGGGCAAGCTCGCCACCGAACGCATGGTGCCACTCTCGGCCACCACCCTCACCGCGTTGGACGAGTGGACCAGTCGGCGTGGTATCTGCCGGCCGCTGCCGCACCCCCGCACCGGAGCGTTGACCGATTTCCTGTTCGTCGCGCACGGTCGCCGTCTCAGCCAGACCCGGCTGCGCAACGGGTTACTCGCTGCCGTCGAGACTTGCGGACTGCGTGGGGCCGGGGGTGCGCCGTTGGTGGTGACCCCGCATCAGCTGCGGCATACGTGGGCTACCGAACTCGCGAACGCTGGGATGAGCCTGCAGGCGTTGATGGCGTTGCTCGGGCACGTCACCCCGCAAATGACTTTGCGTTACGCCACTTTGGCTTCACCGACATTGCGTGATGCCTACGACCAGGCGATGGGCAAGATGCGGCGGCGGTTCACTCTCACCCCGGTCGGCAAACCGATCGTTCCCGACACGGTGAGTTGGCTCGGCAGCGAGATGCTCAAAACGCGTGTTGCCCACGGCTACTGTTCCCGTCACGAGAGCGCGGGTGCTTGTCCCTATGCCAACATCTGCGAGACCTGCGACAACTTCGTCACCGGACCGGAATTCCGCGACGCGCTTGAGGCGCAACGCACCGACATCCAGGCACTCGAGGTCGATGCCCACGACCGAGGATGGCCCGATGAAGCGGCCCGTCACCATCGCGTCGCTGACGCGTTGACCGACCACCTCCACCGGCTCGACCGCTGACCCAAATCGGCAATCAGGGGTTGATCCGACCCTGAGGGCCGGATAAGTTCTGTGGGGTTGTTAGACCAGATCTGTCGCCACACGTCGTCGGGGAACGCGGTGAAGGCGAGCAGGTCCTCGCGGGCATCGCCGAGGTGGTCGGCGACCTCGGGCAGGCGGTGCTCCGTGTACTCCAGCAGCCGGTCGAACTGGGCGTTGACGGCGTCTGCGGTGGGCTGGTCGTACACGCTGTGCAGCATTGCTTTCACGGCCGGCCACATGGACTTGGGGCACACGGCCATGAGGTTGGCGGCGTAGTGGGTGCGGCAGCGTTGCCACGCGGCGCCGGGCAGGTTCGCCGAGATCGCATCCACGAGGCCGGCGTGGGCATCGGAGGTCACCAGCCGCACGCCGCCCAGGCCGCGGGCGACCAGGTCGGCGAAGAAGGTGTTCCACGAGGCCGTGGTCTCACTGGTGGCCACCTGCATACCGAGGACCTCGCGGTGGCCGTCGCCGTTGACGCCGGTGGCCAGCAGCACCGAGGCCTTGACGACCTGCTTGTTCTCGCGGACCTTGATGGTCAGCGCGTCAGCGGTGACGAACGTGAACGGCCCGGCCTCGTCCAGGCGCCGGTGGCGGAACGCGGCGACCTGCTCATCCAGGTCGGCGGCCATGCGGGAGACCTGCGACTTAGACAGTGAATCGATGCCCAAGGTCTTGACCAACTTGTCCATCCGGCGAGTGGAGACGCCGGCCAAGTAGCAGTCCGCCACCACCGTGATCAGCGCCGACTCGGCCCGCTTGCGGCGCTCGAGCAACCACTCCGGAAAGTAGCTGCCCGAGCGCAGCTTCGGTACGGCGACGTCGACGGTGCCGACGCGGGTATCCAGGGGCCGGTGCCGGTAGCCGTTGCGCAGGTTGGTGCGTTCGGCGGACCGGGCGTTCCACTCGGCACCGCACACGGCGTCGGCGTCCGCCGAAAGCAGGGCGTTGATCATGGTCTGCAGCAGCTCGCGCATCAGATCCGGCGACGCGTCGGCGAGGGCTTGGCTAAGCAGGCCTGCAGGGTCGACAATATGGGGTGCGGTCATCGTGATGACTCCATTCGAGGATTCGGTAAGAGGTTGACTCGAAGGATCACACGGTGGCCGCTCTACATTCGTGCACAACACGGATTCGTAGACGGGCTCGGCCACCGAGTTACACCACTCTAAGGGGCACTACTAAGTGCTCTTCCATGACGACCTCACGTGGTGGGGAACTCGACACTGTGCGGGGACTGGAAAGACGACCGTCCCCACCAGTGGATTGAGACCACCGTTCCCTCGATGCGCGGTGGGGGAATTGCGGTGTAGTGGCAATAAAGACTGTGGTGGGTGCGGCCCTGTTCGCGACGGCGATATCGAGTGGCGCAAGCAGCGCACAGCGCTGTAAGCCGCCCGCCGGTATTGTCGGGACGTGGCTGATCGTCGAAAGATCCTCTACGTCGACCTCGACAACACGCTGGTTCACTTCAGGTCCGGCATCGATCGCCTCGGCGCTGCCGATTTCCAGGAGTACCAGGACCGCTACGACGAGGCTCCGGGGATCTTCGCGCTGATGGACCCCATCGACGGTGCGATCGAAGCATTCACCCAGCTGGCAGCACACTTCGATGCGTACATACTCTCGACCGCACCGTGGAAAAACCCGTCAGCGTGGTCGGACAAACTGCTGTGGGTGCAGAAGCACTTCGGCACCGACCCGCACTCCGTCGCCTACAAGCGATTAATCCTGTCGCACCACAAGAATCTCAATCACGGAGACTTCCTGGTCGACGACCGTGACCACAATGGCGCGAAGGACTTCACGGGTGAACTGGTCAAATTTGGCAGTACCGAATTCCCCAACTGGGATGCGGTGACCACCCACCTGCTGGGCGGAGCGGGATAGCCTTGGCCTACCGCACCACCGGTGTCAACGGCAACTGAAAACTGGTTCTGCTGGACGGTCAGCAGCGCCTCACGTCGCTAACCCAGGCGTTGAGCGGGAACGACATCCTCATCACGAAGGACAGTCGCGGCAAGTGCTTGTTCGGTGGTACCTGGTCCACATGGAGACCGCCCTGAGCGCCATTGGCACGGCAGAAAGCTCCTGGACAGGGACGCTGCGGCGGCAGGGGCCGGTGCTGTGTGCGGCGAAGAACTCCCGCACCCGGTGCGGAAGCCCCAGTACGGGCGGCGCGGTCCCAGCGACGGAACCAGCCGGGAGCATCGGTGCACCGCCCAATGACCGAATGATCCGCTGGACGCATCACCACCGGTACGGCCTGCCCTGCACGAACATCACCGTCCACATCGCCGGCCGGTGCCGCCAAGCCGACTGCCCCGGTCCTCGTGCGTCCGGACACCTCCCGCGCTCCCGCCACGTACGGCGCACCCAGAGGCATCGCCGCCCCACCTGGTTCACTCCCACGGGAGTCGGATACTGAACGCCCAGACAAGGAGGATTACCGTGGCGATGGCGCACAGCACGGACACAATGGTGTACGTCAATTCGCGGGGATCCCTGGCCAGTTCCCGCAGTTCGGCTCCGATACCCCAGTAGCTGTTGCGCACCTGGGTGATCACGCAGAGAACGAGGCCGAGCAGAAGCGCGACGGATCCGATGCACAGCAACCACAGCCCCCACCCGATTGAGGCGAACAGTTGATCATCGGCGAAAAGTGCCTGACCCCGTGACAAGTCGACGAACCCAGCGAGGGCGCACAGAGCTCCGGCAAGCATGGCTGTCAGTAGCGGCCAGAGGGAGTTCCATACAGCGCGGAGCAGCAGGCTTGCTCCAGCGACACAGGCGGCGATCAGGGTGATCTTGCCGTCTGTACCGCTGGTGCCGTTGAAGGTAAACGAGTTGGCTGGAGTTTGAACAATTCCCCACGGACCGAGGCTGGCCACAACAAGGACGATGCTCGCGACGCAGGCCACACCGTACCCGGCGATGTTGAGAGTAGACATCGCAGATCTGGGCGAGGCATGGGTGCTCATTTCGTCCTCCGGGTAGCGGTCATTGTGACGATGGTAGTGGTTCCGCAGGGACGAGATTATCGCTCCTGCAATCAGTGTCGGCGGCGGCCGAGGTACTCGGCTCAGCCGAGGAGACAACCAGGCTCGTACGCGGTCGGGTGGTCGACGAGCTGCTCGCCGGCCGGTACCACGAACCACACGGTGGTCTGGTCGGCGTTCGCGGCGGCGAGGTCGCTGGGGTGCCCGTAATGGACAAGGAGTATCGAGGTGCCCCTACCGCGCCGGGACGGGTGTTCCGGAGGACGGTGGCGAAACGTCGCAGAGCCTTCTTCATATTGGACTCGTCCTATGGGCAGGCGTACTGACCTGCGGAAACCTGGATGTGTTGGTGGCGGATCGATGCCCGCGCACCGGTTAGGGTCCGGACGACACTGTCCTCGGACGCCCCCGGGGCACTGGCCGGAAGGAGTGCACATGTACGAGGTCAAGGCGACGCACCTCACCAATAGGCGGGGTCTGGCCTGTGAGATCTATCCGGAGGTGTTCGTCGTCGAGGGTGGTGCGGTGCTCTCGACGTATGCGGGCCCGGCCAACGGGCGCTGCCCGTGCGATCCCCTGCCCCCGGATGTCGATGCCGTCTTCGAGATCGACGACGCGCAGCTCGAGCGTGCTGTCCATTGGGCCACCTCGATCTACCGGCCCCGGAAGAAGTGGCGACTCTCCACGGCCGGAGCAGTCCCGACCGGGGCAGGGGCACCTCGGGGTCGGGACGCCGACCGCCGCGCCCCCAGGTCGCCGACCTGTCCTCGTGTGGCGGCCGCGGCTCTGGCCGAAGGTGCGCCGCCCGACCCTGCGGCCGGGCACATGCAGCGCGAGAACAGGAAACCCCACGACGGCCCCGACTGTGGCGCCTCGTACCATGCGCCCATGGTGGTAACCGGTGCGCCCAGTGATGATCTCGCCCCGCGATGGTCGGGTCATGCCGAGGTGGCGCGATGGGCGCTCGGCCACGGCTACGACGACCGACCGTATCCGTTCACCCGGGACGGCCTGACGCAGTTCAAGGCGGACTTCCCGCTCGGGCGGTGCGGTCTGTACCTGTTCGAATGCACGAACCACGACATCTACATCGGCATCGCCAAGGACGTCGCCCAGCGCCTTCCGTACCACCTCAAGAAACATCCCGACGTGCGAACGTTCCGCTTCCTGCCGCATCCCGGGGACGAACGCGAGCGCCGCACCGTCGAGCGGCGGCTGGTGCGTGACGCGCAACGCGCCGGGCTGATCGTCCGCAACCGGGAACACGCCAGCGGCCACGCCGGACCCTCCACTCTCGACGCTCTGATCACCCAGGACGAGCAGACGGCGTGGCTGCGCGACCCGATCGGGGTCAACGCCGGCGACAGGTCCGCCCTGGTCGCGCTGGACCCGAGTCAGCTCGCCGCCCACGACGGTGACTTCCGGCGCCTCCGAGAGCACCCGCGCTACGACACGATCGTCGAGGCGCTCGGGGTGTATGCGGCGCGGTGCATTCCGTTTCCCCGCCGCACCGAGGCGTCCTTCTGGACGGTGAGCTGCTTTCCCGGCTCCAACCGCAGGCGGATCTTCTGCGTGTCGATGGCCGCCCTGGAGACGTTCTACATCGCGGTCTCCGACACCTCGGACACCATCACCGCGGTGCTGTTCGTCGACAAACGTCACCTTCCGGCCGGACGGTGGGGGCGGGCCCTGCTCGCCGCCCGCGGCGTGATGTTCGACGACGAGTACACCCACAAGTCCGGTGGTGCGTTCGAGCAGTGCCTGATCGTCGACGACATCCGCTCTCTGCGCTCGGTGTTGAAGTCCAGGAAGGTCCGGCGGGCGGCGGCGGCGTTCAATCTCGATCTGATGCGCAAACGCCAGTCCGCCTACAAGCCGTCCCACTGCCGGCAACTCGCCGCCGCCGCCCTCGAGGCCGCCGGCCGGTGACCCACCGCAGCGACACCCGCGTGTAGTCCGCTTCGGCACCGCCACCCGGACCCCGGCCGGCGCGGCGGTGTGGTGTGGGGCGCACGGCGGCAGCCGCCGATGGTCGCGCCGAGAGCCCACACGATCTGCTCCCCCGCGGGGCACCGGAGCACCGCCGTTCGGCGTGCCTACACTCCGCGTCCGGTCCGTCTGATATTGATGAGCGCCATGAAGAAGATGCTCCTGGTCTGCGCCGGTACCGGTGCGCTCGCCTGCGGTTCGGGTGCGGTTGCGGTCGCGGAGCCGGCTCCGGTGCTGCCCACTGCCGTGGTGACCGCCGTGGTCGACGGTGACACCGTGCAGGTCACCGACGCCGCCTCGGGCACCGTGACCGTCCGCATCCTGGGCATCGACACTCCGGAGACGAAGAAACCCGGCCACACCGTGGGGTGCTGGGGCCCGGAGGCCACGGCGTTCGCCACGCAGGCGTTGCTGAACCAGCCCGTGGCGCTGGTCGGCGATCCCACCCAGGACACCGTCGACGCGTACGGCCGCACCCTGGCGTATGTGGTCAAGCCGGACGGCTGGAACTACAGCGTCGAGGCCGCCCGCGCCGGGGTCGCCAAGTCCTACGTCTTCGACCACACTCCGGTGCAGCAGTATCCGGCGATCGTCGCCGCCGAGGACCAGGCCCGCACCAGCGGCACCGGCCTGTGGGGACCGCCGTGCCACGGCGACACCGACTCCGTGCCCCTCGGTCCTGCTCCGGCACCTGCGCCGGCCCTGGCTCCCCCACCGGCTCCGGCGCCGCAGACCGCCCCTGCGCCCCTGGCAGAACCGGAGGTGTACTACAAGAACTGCTCGCAGGCCCGCGCCGCGGGTGTGGCACCGCTGTATCGAGGCGACCCCGGCTACGCCGCGCATCTGGACCGCGACAACGACGGCATCGCCTGCGAATGACCCCGACGCCACCGGACGATCGGATCGGATGGGTGGATGCGGAACTGGCCCTGCTCGCCGACCTCCGGAGCCGACTGCGCCGCAGCGAAGGCGCCGCCTTCCGCATCCCGACCCGGGTCGTCGACGCGGTCCTCGACGAGCGTCACCGCATCACCCAGCTTGAATCCGCCCGACGGGACTGAACGCTCGCCCGGCCTCGGTAGCGGGGCGCCGCTCGATGACGCGTCTCGTGGCCACCGCCGACCCGATGCCCTATCCGATGTCCCCATCCCTTCTGCCCGAAAGGTGAGCGCCGTGGCCTCCCGTGTGTATCCGTCCGCGTCCGAGGACAACTACCTGCGGTTGAAGGAGCGTTACGACCTGGATCTGGCCGTGGGCGTGGCCCGCGACTACCTCGACGCCGCGATCACCCAGCCCCGCGACACCTGCGTCACGCAGTGGTCGATCAGTTGCCTGCCGTCGACCGGAGGCGGCGGGCGTCTGTTCACCGTCAACGTCGGCGCGCTTGAGGGCGCCTACCTGTGGACCCTGCGGGAACACTCGGTGGTCACCGGATACTTCGTCACAGTGTTCGTCGACCGCGCCACCTTGGAACAGGACTGCGGAAGTTCGCTGGCCGAGCTGGATCACCGTTTCGGTGACGACGTGCTCCTCGAGGTAGCCGAGCACACAAAGTTCGCCGGCCGCGCCGTCAGCCTCACCAGCGAGGTCCTCGGCCCACGGATCGCTCTTCCCGAGGGCCTGCGGTGGAGACGCGCGGCAGCGTCCCTCGCCGAGCAGCTGATGGCCGAAAGCACCTGCGTCTATGCGCAGTACCACAACCGGTGGCTGGCCGACCGCGTCCTCCACGACTGAGAACACTGCCGAGCCGAAGTAGCGGCGTCGATGCGAAAAAATAGATACCGAGCAGGGTGAAGACCGCGGGGAACAAGGATGGGAGTGGACGTGTACGGAGCGTGGCGCAGCCGAGAGCACTTCTCGGTAGCCGGATCGGCGCCGATATACACCTCGGTGAACGTGCACGCCCTCGCCGAGGCCGCCCGCGCCGCCGTCGGCCCGAAGCGTGGCCCGTCACCGGTGCTCGCCGAACTCCTCGGCGACGGCGCATGGCAGCTGGTGTACTTCGCCGAGCCGTCACGGCTGCGCCCGATCACCCGGATGCAGGGACGCAAGTACGAACAAGTCCGCGCCGGGACGCTCCGGTGGTCGTCGACGATGCGGACGGTGCCACCGGCCTCGGAAACCGCGGTGATCACCCGTGATCTCGATACCGCGAACTAGCCGGCGGGGACATCGGACACCGTTAAACCAGTGCTTCCAACCAGATGGGGGCGGGAGCGGTGTACCACGGCTCCAAGCCATTCCCCGCGCCTCGACCTGAGCGCGGCGATGTCGGACGCAGGCCTGACGGTCGGGTTAATCTCCCCACGTTCCACCGCGACACGGTGCGGAAGTCGGCGAACCGACGAAGGTCTTCATCCCCGTGGCGGGAAGAGGGAGCTTCTCTCCGACCTGCCCGAGTGCTTCCGTGTCCCGCATATGACCGACGAGAGAGAAGTGACCATGAGCCGACACGCCCGTCCTCACCCCATCCCGGCTCGAGGACGCCGCCGTACACACTCCGTGGCGGCTGTACTCCTGCTGGCACTCGTCTCGATCCTCACCATCACCGGTCCGGCCTCGGCGCAACCGGCACCGGGCATGATCTACGTCGCCGAGACCGGCGCCGGGCAGGTGCTCGCGCTCCCCGCCTCCGGCGGCACCCCTACCCCGGTGGTGACCGGCTTGAACTATCCGGCCGATCTGGCAGTGTCCGGGGAGACCCTCTACCTCACCGAGATCGAAACCGGCCGGGTCCTGTCGGTCCCGGTCGCCGGCGGCACGCCGACACCCATTGCGACCGGTCTGAACCGCCCGTACGGGATCGCGGTGTCCGGCGGCACCGTCTATGTCGCCGAGATCGAGACCGGCCGGGTGGTGTCGGTGCCGACCACCGGCGGCACCCCGACCACCCTCGCCACCGGACTCAACGGCGCCGGCGAGATCGTGGTCTCCGGCACCACCCTCTACATCAGCGAACTCGAAGGCCGCCGGGTGGTGGCGGTGCCGACCACCGGCGGCATCCCCACCGCCGTGGCCACCGGCCTGACCACTCCCCTCGGGCTGGCAGTATCCGGCAACACGCTCTACGTCACCGAGGCCACCGATCCCGGTCGGGTGGTATCGGTGCCGACCACCGGCGGCGCCCCCACCGTCGTCGCCACCGGACTGACCTACCCGTACGGAATGACGCTTTCCGGCAACACGCTCTATATCACCGAGAACAGTCCCGGCGCGGTGATCTCGATACCGATCACCGGCGGCACTCCCACCACTGTGGTCACCGGCCTCAATCGCCCGTACGGCATCGCCGTCCAGCCCACCGACGACCAGCCGGAGCCGGGGCAGTGCTGGGGATCGGTGTGCCTGCCCCCGCTCGGTTCCTGACCCACACATCACTCCACGACATCGACCGCGACTGCCTCGACGGTGACTCTCACGGTACGGAACCGGTATGGACGGGACTGTACGTCCGGTGACGAGTGCCGGTTCGCCGCTCGGCCCGGTTCGGTCACGGGCCGAGCCGGGCGTCCGAACTCGGTTGCGGCACCACAGGTGGAGAACGAGCCCGGGTCGCGTACCTCGTCGGTCGGGTGGGCGCCGTTTCCGTCGGCGGCGAGCGCCTTGAGCAGCGTCGCAGGCGGCCAGGTGGTCCGCGTCGGAGTGGCAGGACCGCGGCGAGCGTGCCCGGACTCGATCAGTACACGCGATCGACGTCGCCGCCGGTCTTCTCCGCGTCTACCCCTCCACCGGCACCGACATCGGTACCTTCGAGCGCTGCCAGGGCAACGACATGCCGGTGGCGATCAGCGTCCTCGCCAGCTGCGGTGACATCGATTCCGTTCGAACCGATTCGGGGTCGCGGTCGGTTGCATCGAGCTGTGCCAGGACACCGGCCCCACCGCAGCGGGCTGCAGTATCAGAGGCGGCCGCATGCGCTGAGTGAAGCCATTCGCCACCTCACTGTCCCCGATGTGGACATCACGATCCCCCCGGTCCTCGACTATCGACCCTTGCCAGACGGCATTTGCCGAGGGTGCGCCCACCACCGCGTGCGTCCTACGGGAGCGGTGCCGCCCACCGTAGTCACCCCACCGACCGAAAACGGGTACACACCACACCACCGAAGCCGAAGGAAGGATGCAATCGTGACAGACGATGCGGAGCGGGCCCTGCTGGTGCGTCACGGGGGCTCCGGCGGGGCGTGGGAGTCGCCGGAGATGACCGCCTACGACAACGAAGACCATCTGCAGTCGATCATCGCCGCCGCACCCCAGCACGTGCCCGGCGTGCCCGACGGTGCGGTGACCGTGCGGGAGTTGCCCACCTCCGCCGGGCCGGCCGATGTGTGCATCCTCAGCCCCGACGGGGACATCACCATCGTCGAATGCAAACTGGCGTCGAACTCCGAACGCCGCCGGATGGTCATCGGACAAGTCCTCGACTACGCCTCGGCGATCTGGCGGGACGGGCCCGCGGCGTTTCGCGAACAATGGTCCCGTCAACGCGGCGCCGACCTGAGCACCCTCGGGGAGGGCGGCGACGCGCAACTGGACCGCAACCTCGCCGACGGACGGATCCACCTGTGTCTGGCGGTCGATCAGATCGACGCCGACCTGCGGCGGCTGGTCGAGTACCTCAACGCGATCACCCGGGACGAGGTGCGGGTGACCGCCCTGCAACTGGCCTACGCCCGCCACGGCGACCTTGAGATCCTCGTTCCCTCGACCTACGGTGGGGAAATCGCCGCGGTCAAGGCACGAGCCTCGGGACAGCACACCACCTGGACCAAGGGCACTTTCCTCGACGCCCTGGCCTCCCCGTCGGACCGCGAACTCGCCGAACGGCTATTCGCCCTGCTCGAGGCGATCGACACAAAGACGGGCACCCACGACGATCTCTGGTTCGGCAACCGCCCCTACGGCGGCATCTTCCTGCACCCCTACGGGCTGCGGTACTCCCCGATGCAACTGTGGATCAACAAGTCCGGCCGACTCATGGCGTACGGCAACTGGCGGCAGTACGAGGCCGTGCGCCACCACCCCGGCTTCGCAGAACTCGCCCACCTGGTCGGCCAGGACCATCAGTCCAGCATGAAAGGATTCGCTGTCGCCGACCTCGACCTCGACCGGCTGTGGCCGGTAGTGCTCCGGTGTGCCCGGCGCATCAACGGACAGGAAACGACCGGACAGGATCGACACGCCTCGCGCGTAGCCGAGAGCCGGATCGAGTGATCCCCGCTCCCGGTGCGCATGCTGCGAATCCGTCCCCGTCATGCCGCTCCCTTCAGCCGGCGCGGCATGTTCTCTGATCCGGAGCGTCCGGTCAGTCCAGGTCGAAGAACTGGGTGACGGTGTCGATGGTGAACTGGTGGCGCAGCTTGCAGGCCGAGTGCTGGTTGGCGAACAGTCCTTGCCTGCTCAGGGCCTCGTCGCGGTCGACGGTCACGAGCCACCGGACCGGCAGCACCCATTCCCGGTAGTCTTCGCCGTCCTTCGGATCGGGGATGTGGTGGCGGTACGGTCCGCCCAGGTCGAGGCTGCGGAACGGGACCGTGGTGTCCTCGACGGTCAGCACCGCCTCGTCGGCCGGTTGCGCCTCGCCGACGACTTCCCCGACGCCGACATAGCCGGTCTTCGGGATGTAGGCGAAGATTCGGCCGCCCACCGGCACCTGGCGGAGGGTGCGCGAGAACCACTTGCCGCCACCGGCGGAGACGAACCCGTACCGCCGGGCGTCGTCCCAGTTCCGCGACGATTCTTCCTCGCCGAAGCTGACGTACCAGTCCTGCCCGTTCCACGGGTGCTGTTTGCGGGCGGCCGTGCCGGTGCGCGACGCCGCGGCCGTGGCGTTGTGGTCGAGCATCCAGGTGCGGGCGAGGTAGCTGCGGCCGTCGTCCTCGTAGTAGTCGAAGAACATCACGTTGATCGGCACGTCGTAGCCCGTCGCCAGGTACGTCACCAGCCGCTCAGTGGCATCGTCCATCTCCGACGCCACCACCGTCAGGTGGTGGGAGGTGTTCAACGTCTCGGGCGCGGTGGCGCCGAAGGCGTCGGCGAAGGCCTCGTCGAATTCCGGCCCGTTGCCGCTGCGGCGGTAGGTGTTGTAGATCCCCCGCACGTCGTCGTCGGTCAGTCCCTGCACCCAGGAGCCGTAGTCCAGGACCTGCGCGACCACCTCGCGCGGGGTGCGGTCCCGCTTGAGTTCGAGGACGTGCAGGCCGCCGTCGACATCGACGGCCACCAGATCGATTCGGCTGCCGTAGCTCGTGACGACCTGCCGGCCGATGATCAGTAGGTCCTGGCCGAGCATCGCCGGGTCGGATTCGATGATCGCCTCGAGGCGCTCTTCGAGCGGCATCCGCGCCGGCCGCACCCGCACCGGCGTCCCGTCCACTCGCCACAGTCCGATCTGTACCGGCATCGCACACCACTTCCCCTCATCCGACCGCCCACAAACTCGAGGCACCGACAAGATCAATGATTGCGTGAGAGTCCCCTACTACCTCACCACCGCGCCGAAACGCGACGAAACTACGCAGATCCCCTGGGGATCAAGCCCGCGCGGGCACGAGGGTGATGGCTCCGCGCGAAGCCGACATCCGCCCCGAGCCACCTCGAATGCCCCTCTCCTACCTGGCTTTCTCCACAGATACGCATGCGACGACACCGACACGCCGGTCCCCAGCGACGCAGTGTCGGCGCCCGCCGGCGCGTCCGCATGGTGTGACGTCGGACGGGTGCGGCACGATGCCCTCGGCGACATGTCGCAGTGTGGAGCAACGCGGAGAAGGGGTGTGTGCGTGAGCACGGAACAGCAGATCGCATCGGAGGAGCCGGACCACGACGAGGCAACGGCCTCCTCCCCCGAGGTGGACCTGATGGTGATCGCCGACGAGTTCGGGACCGCCGTCGTCGGCGCGGATGATGCGATCGAACAGTTCTGCCGACAGTGGGACACTCCGCTCACGTCCGTGGCCACCGCCCCGAACGACACCCTGGCCCGGATGACCGCGGAACTGTTCTCCAGGCGAACCGTCTCGACGGCCTATGCGATCGGCACGGCGCTGCAGCACCAGTTCGCCGCCAAGGCCACCGCGGGCACCACCGTCACCTTCCATCGGATGGTGCGCGATGCCGGCACCGGCAAGATCCTCTCCCACGCCCGGATCGCTCCCCCGGCGGCTGCGGCGGGGTTCGGTCCGGCCGCGGCGTTGGCGGGCCTCGAGATGGCGATCGCGGCGCAGTTCGACCGGATCGACGAGCACCTCGATCGCATCGAGGACTCCGTCGACGAGATCCTGCGGCTGGCGTCCGCGCAGCGACTCGGCGACGTCTACGGCCACCACCGGCTGCTCACCCGCCGGGTGCAGGATCTCACGGACGGCGATGCGTTGACCGCCACCGACTGGTCCTCGATCGCCGCGCTCGGAGCCGACCTCGAGGTCGGCGTCGAACGCCTGCGGTTCCACGCCCAGAAACTGCTCGATACCCTCGAGGCCGACGCCTCCCCCGGCGTCCGGGCCGATCAGCTCGCCGACGTGCTGCACAAGGGCCGGCTGCTCGAGACGCTGCAGCTGCTCATCGTGGCCCAACAGTCGCTGTTCCTGTGGCAACGGCTGCGCCTGGTGCAGGTGCAGACCATCGAACCGCAGCACCTGCAGCAGACCATCACCAGTGCCCGGGCGACCCTGTCCGAGCAGTACACCGCCGACACCGACCTCGCCGCCCGGCTGCGGCAGGTCCTCGACCAGCACGCGGTCCTGAGCCCCGGCGAAGCGCACCACAAGCTGGCCGGCCGTGCCCTGACCAAACACCGCGACGCACTGGCGGCGATGGTCGAGGCGTTCATCGCGGCCCGGAACCTGCAAATCGAACAGTGGACCGGCGCCCGCCACGCCACCCTGGGTGACGCCTGGTCGGCAGCACGCATCCGCACCGGAGCTGCGGTCACCGCCGGCCGGCGCCGACTCGCCCGCGGCGCCGACGCCGTGGCCACCTGGGTGGAACCGAAACAGCCACCCGGCAGCGACGATGCCGACCCGGCACCGGCCGGTGAGCGAGAGCCGTGACCCGCGACGGGGACGGTCGGGGGCCACCGTGTTGGTGCTTGCCGGGCGCAGCATCGGCATCGAGGCCGCGGTCGCCCAGGCGCATGCCTATCCGAAGGTGACTGTCGCCTGCTACGACCTGCCCGGTCCCGGACCGGTCGACGCGATCACCGCCGGCGACATCGCGCGTACCCACAAGGTGCGGTCCCGGATCAGTCACGCCCAACGCGACTGGTTCCTCCGGACCGCCGTCGGTGCGCCGTGGGCTGCGGTGCCGGCACAGGCGCGGCTGGTCGACGCCGACCCGAACGTCAGCGGCGGCCTCTACGACGGTGCCCAAGCGCTCTACGAGCATTTCCGCACCGCCGCCCCCAGGCAGGTGGGGGTGGCCAAGATCAGCAAAGTGCTGCACCTCAAACGCCCGGGCTTGTTCCCCATTCTCGACTCGAAGGTCATGGCGGTCTACCGATCCCAGGCGCGGGCCGCAGCTGCCCGATATCCTCACCGTGGTCGACGAGCGCTGTTCTGGGCGGCCATCCGCGACGTGTGTGCCAACCTCGACAGCGGTGCCCTCCCGCTGTTCCGTAACCGCTTGGCGCAGTCCGAAACCGAACATGTGCGCCAGATCGCGGGCCTGACCGACGTGCGTCTGCTCGACCTGCTGACCTGGGCGATCGCCTGAACGCCGGGGCGGGCCTCACTCCAGCGACACGAGCGCGGGGCGACGTCCAGCATTTGGACACCTTGCGCACTCGTCGCGCCCCGACATCGGCTACCCGTCGTTGGGGGGCCGATATGCCTCTCTTATGTTAATCACCCAATTGCAGTAACTCTCCCCGTCGACGACGTGCGCAAGGCCGCACCTCCTAGCCGTCAGACGTTGAGAAGCTTCTCGACCACACGATCGACAAGGTTTTGCGCCCAGCGCCGGACCGCCGAGGTCGAAGCCCCGTGATCGCGGGCCCACGGTATGTCGGGGCGGATCAGATCAGCACGGTGGTCACCTGTGGCCGTGCAAGTCTCAGTGGCGCAGTAGGGTTGAGTGTCATGCGGTAGGTGCTCCAGGTGGTGGGTAGCGAGAGTGAATCGCAGCGCGGTCGGGACTCCCTGTCCGCCGGGGCGAGCCACGAGAGTCACGAAGTGTTCGAGCTGGCTGCCGCTAACGGCGGCGCACAACGCGGCGACGTTGGGGCGACCTGATACCGGCGACCTGTGTGCGTCCCGGATATAACCCGGGTCGTCGAGGTTGCCGCCCATTTCCAGTGCCACTTCGGACATGTCGATCTGGCCGGTGCACGCCAGACAGGGCCGTCCGGGAGTCGCGGTCTGGCTTCGCCGTGTCGCTGATCTCATGGCGCCGTCGTCGAATGTATCGATCGCGATTCCGCCGTCGATGACGGGGATCAGGTCGGCGTAGGCCAGCGTGTTGAGTACCGCTCGAGGCCAAGGCCGATCCACGCACGAAAAGACGATGTCGTAGTCGAGCGCTGCTGCACGGCCTTCGGGCGTACAGATATTGACGTGGTGTGAATGGACCACGAAGTCGCGGGCGGTGGCTGCTCGGCGAGCGAGGCGTGCTGCGACGTCAACCTTACGGCGCCGCAATCGCACGTCGCGGCGGGTCGCGCCGATCATGCGATCTCGATTGACCTCATGGATACGGTCATGGTCCATGACGCCGATCTCGACGAGACCGGTGGCGGCCAGCCGTTGCACCACGTCGAGTCCGACGCTGCCGACACCGACGACGAGGATCCGCATCCGGGTGATGTCCCGGTGCCGCTCCTCACCCCAGGCTGAAACCGTTCTACTCTGCGCTTCCTCGGATTCGAACGGTGGACGCAGTGCGTCGTTCCACGAGACGGCCAGGCTGGTACCGACGCGGCGCACCGCCTCAACCCCCACCGGTGTCGCGTCCGCCCAAATCCGCGCGGACCAGGTCTCATCCCCGGCCAGTGTCATGCCCACCAGGGGCAGACCAGTGACTTGCTGTGTCAGGCCCGCATACGACTGTTCGGCCTCGAAATCGAGGCCACTGAGGCGCTGCCAACCCACGCCGCGAGGGTGGCTGTGCAGCAGGACCAGGCCACGACCTGCACGTGCGGCCTGCGCGGCGACGCGAAGGACGTACGAGCCCGTGATGGTGGCGTTGCCGTGCACCAACCTTTCACCATCGCGGGGCAGTTCGACTGTGTGCAGCACCCTCGTAATGCGTCTTGCACCGGTCGAGACCTCGTAGGTTGCCAGACAGATATCCTCCTGTCCGTCGGTGCGCAGCAGATGACGAGCCAGCACGTCGTGTGCTTCCTGCGTCATCGCTACCGAATGCCGGACCATCTCAGATCGCCTGCCCAAGCACGCCGCGCACGTGTGCGATCCACACGAGAATCGGCTTGCGATCCATACGCCACGGCCCGGTGTCGCGGGAGTGTCGTTGCCAGCCCGGCAGGCAATCCTGGGCATCGACGTTGGTATGGGGGAACCCGACCTCGTTTGGCAGATGTATCCAGTGCGGCGGAACAGTGGGCCATCCCTGCAGTTCACACACACTGACGCCGGTTTCAAGCCGGACTCCGGCGTACCGGCCGGATGCGGGAATGACGTGGTACCGAACTACCTCCCCACACCGGGTCGGTTCGTGTCCTTCGTCGGCGAGGTCGGCGATGAAACGCGCGGCCCCGTCTGCGGGCGGAACGACGCTGGTCATCAGGCCACCGGGGCGCTCTGGCGAACAGTGACGAAGGCGTCGCCGTCTCTGAGGTCGATGACCTTCTCGTCGCGGTAAATCTTGGGCTCGCCGTTGTGCTTGATCTTGGCGAGATCGTACTGGTCGGGGTCGAGGCCTGCGAGTCGCAGCAATGCGGCGGCTTCCTGATCGTCGTCACGAGTCGTGAACGGCCGGCCGTCGATCGTGATGGTGATCTTTTTCCGCGATTCGTGCATGTCGGCCATGCCGACCTCCTCACTTCGCCCTCAGCGCTCCGGCTCGAGGGTGGGCCTGTTCCCGGAGTCCACTATACCAAACGATCGGATTCTGCCAATCACCCTTTAGGTGAAGAGTATTATCGTACTAGCGGCGAAGGGTGTGCCGGTAGGTTCCACCCGGAATGCGCGATAGTGTTCCGTCCACAGGCGTATGGGTGATGGAGCGAATCCGAGTGCAGATCGAGTACGGCGACGAAGACGTACGTCGCCTCGCTGAGGACCGCGATTTCGCATCGCGCCAGTGGGAACGCTCCGTGGTTGCTGCCTATCGCAAGAAGCTGCAGATACTGGACGGGGCCGTCGACATGCGGGATCTCCGGGCGCTGCGGTCCCTCGCACTGGAAGAGATCGACGCCACCGGTGCCAAGGACTGTTACTCGATCCGCCTCGACGAGGGGCACCGGTTGACATTCGAGATCTGTCGAGATCACTCAGGCTTCGTTGTCGTCGTTCTCGAACTCGTCGATGTATCAGTGAAAGGAGGTGTGCGGTGAGCACGAAGCTGGCAGAGGCCTTCCCCGTTGGCGAGATTCTGTCCGACGAACTGGATGTACTGGGATGGACCCAGGCCGAGTTCGCGGAAATACTCGACCGGCCCGCACAGTTCGTGTCGGAGATCATCTCCGGAAAAAAGGAGATCACCCGGGAGTCGGCGACACAGATCGCCGCAGCTCTCGGGACGTCGCCTGAGATGTGGCTAAATATTCAGGATAAATATCATCTCTGGCGGTATCTGCAGGACGAACGCTCGCAAGGGCAATTGCACGAGGTGCGACTGCGCGCACGATTAGCGGAACTTGCCCCGGTTAGTATTCTCCGGAAGCGGGGAGTGGTTCGGGGTGAGACAGCCGCAGAGCAAGCGCGTGAACTCGAGCGGCTCTACAAGCTTGACGACATCTACACCGACCCGGAGATGCTGGTTGCGGCACGCCGTTCTAAAGCAGGCGAACGCGTTTCCGGCACTCAACTTGCGTGGATCGCTTGCGTGCGGCAGCGAGCCGAGGAACTTCAGGTCGGTGCCTATGACCGTGCGGCCTTGGAAGAATTGGCAGGAAAGCTCACTCGCCTGATCAAGGAGCCGGCCGATTTCACCCGGCTCCCTGCCTTGTTCGCGGAGGTGGGCGTTCGTCTGGTGTTCGTAGAAGCCTTTCCTGGGAGCAAGATGGATGGCTGCGCGTTCCTGCTCGACGATGAGTCGCCGGTGATCGGTATCTCCGGCAGGGGAAGGCGCTTCGACAAAGTTCTCTTCACCGTGCTTCATGAGGTTGCTCACATCATCCTCGGTCACCTCAATGACGAGAAGTACGTCATCGACGACCAGGGCGAAAGCCCCACACTCGGTGCAGAAGAGCCTGCCAATGAACAGGCGGCAGACTGGGTACTCCCAGCCCCGCTCCCCGCGATACCGGCACGAATCAATCAGCCGTGGCTGACAACGGTAGCCAGCGACCTGGGTATTCACCCAATCGTCCTGATCGGCCGTCTCCAAAACGATGGGCAAATTCCTTGGAAGAGCACGCTGGTCAAGAACGCTCCTTCAGTTCTCACTGAACTCAAGAACTGGTGACGGCGACAGTCGATTGACACATCAATCAGGCTCTTCCCGGTCCGAACCGTGCCGACCTGGCTGATCCTGCGCATTCATAGCGGGTCGGAATATCTGTTATGCCGGGTACATGTGACGTTCTTCGCCCGGCGAACGATCACCCATGTACGGCAACGATGCCGCAGGGAAAGGAGTACGGACAGTGTCGGGATCATCGCCGGAGGGGATGCCGGTGCGGCTCGAGGATCTCGACCGTGGCCAGGTCTTGCGTGGTGTGCAACCCGGTCCGGTGACACTGGTCGATGTCGACCGGCACGGCCCGGACGCGGTGACGGTGACGTTCAAGGACACCGCTGGCGGTCTGGGGCAGCAGTTGCTGTATCGAACCGATGAGGAACGTCTGCGGATCGAGACACCGCAGGCCCGGTGGTCGTTCGATGCGGATCCGGCCGAGTTCCGGCTCGCCGCCGAGGCGCTGCGTATTCGCATGGCCGGTCTGCACGATCCGATGGTGGCGGTCTCGTCCAGCGCGGTCGATCCCTTGCCGCACCAGATCCGTGCCGTTTACGGCGAACTGCTGCCCCGCACCCCGCTGCGGTTCGTCCTCGCCGACGACCCCGGCGCCGGCAAGACGATCATGGCCGGGCTCTACGCGAAGGAACTGATGCTGCGCGGGGACCTGACCCGCATGTTGATTGTCGCTCCCGGTTCGCTGGTCGAGCAGTGGCAGGACGAGCTGGCCACCAAGTTCGGCATCGACGCGCAGCTGCTCTCGCGCGAGATGATCGCCTCGAGCCCGGACGCGAATCCTTTCGAACGCTATCCGCTGCTGATCGCCCGGATGGACCAGCTCGCCCGCAACGACGATCTGCTCGCCTTGCTCGACACCAGCGAGTGGGATCTGGTGGTCGTCGATGAGGCACACCGGATGTCGGCGACCTGGTACGGCGGCGAACTCGACGTCACCCGCCGCTACCAGCTCGGCCAGCGTCTCGGGCAGGTCACCCGGCACCTGCTGCTGATGACCGCCACCCCGCACAACGGCAACGAAACCAGCTTCCAGGCGTTCATGGCACTGCTCGACCCGGACCGGTTCGAAGGCGAATACCGCTCCGGGGCGCACACCACCGACACCTCCGGGCTGATGCGCCGCATGGTCAAAGAAGAGCTGCTTACCTTCGACGGCACCCCGCTGTTCCCCGAGCGCATCGCCGAGACCGTGCCGTACACCCTCTCCGACGGCGAACGCCAGCTCTACGACGAGGTCACCCGGTACGTCCGTGAGGAGATGAACCGCGCCGACCGTCTCGGCGCCGACAACCCCCGCGCTCGCACCGTCGGTTTCGCCCTGACCGTGCTGCAACGGCGCCTGGCGTCCTCCCCGCATGCGATCGTCCGGTCGCTGCAACGCCGTCGCGAACGCCTCGGCACCAAACGCCGGGACCTGCTCACCCCCACCCCGACGAGTCGGGTCGACGATCTCGCGCTGACCGGGATCGACTTCGACGATCCGGACGAGTACGACGCCGGCGAACGCGAAGAGATGGAAGAGCAGGTCGTCGACGCCGCCACCGCGGCGCAGACCGTCGCCGAACTCGACATCGAAATCACCCGCCTCGGGGTGCTCGTCGCCCTCGCCGAGCAGGTCCGCGACTCCGGCGAGGACCGCAAATGGGCCGAACTACGCTCGCTGCTGCTGGACCGGAATCTGCTGCGCGACGCCCAAGGTGCACCGCGCAAGCTGATCGTGTTCACCGAACACCGCGACACCCTGGACTATCTGACCGCCCAGATCCGCAACATCCTCGGCCGCGAAGACGCGGTGGTCACCATCCACGGCGGCACCCGCCGCGAAGACCGCCGTACGATCCGCGAACAGTTCACCCACAACCCCGATACCCAGGTGCTCATCGCCACCGATGCCGCCGGGGAAGGGCTGAACCTGCAGGCCGCCCACCTGATGATCAACTACGACCTGCCGTGGAACCCCAACCGGCTCGAGCAGCGCTTCGGCCGGATCCACCGCATCGGCCAACGCCACACTTGCCGACTGTGGAATCTCGTCGCCGACGGCACCCGCGAAGGCCACGTGTTCACCCGGCTGCTCGAGAAAATGGAAACCCAGCGCCGCGCCTACGGCGGCCGGCTGTTCGACGTCCTCGGCGACGCCTTCACCGACCGACCGCTACGCACCTTGCTGCTCGACGCGATCCGCTACGGTGACGACCCGGCCCGCCTAGCCGCACTCGACCAGGTCGTCGACGCCGAAGTCTCCCGCGGCCTGGACACCCTGCTCGAAGAACGCGCCCTGGCCCACGAAGCCCTGGCCCCCCACGAACTCGACCGGCTCCGCCGCGAGATGGACGAAGCCCGCGCCCGCCGACTGCAACCGCACTACATCGCCGCGTTCTTCCACGACGCGTTCCCTCGCCTCGGAGGCCGCCTGCCTCGCCGGGAAGCCGGACGGTTCGAGATCACCCACGTCCCCGCGACTGTGCGGACCCGGCAACGCCCCGGCTCAGCAGTGCCGATCGTCTCCCGCTATCAGCGGGTCACCTTCGACCCAGACCACATCGACCTAGGCGAACCCACCGCACCACGCGCCGAACTCCTCGCCCCCGGCCACCCGCTGCTCGACACGGTCCTCGACGCCACCATCGAAACCCACCAGCAGGCGCTGGAGACCGGAACCGTGCTGTTCGACCCGCACGACCCGGCCGAACACCCCCGGCTGATCGTGGCCGTGACCGGCGAGATCAGCGACGGCACCGGCGTGGTGGTGTCCAAACGCTTCGACTTCATCACCCTCACCCCCGACGGCACCGCCACCTTGTGCGGACCGGCGCCCTATCTGGACCTCCAGCCCCTTCCCGCCGAGGCACGCACCATCGCCGACAAGGTCCTCGGCCACAGCTGGCTTGCCGGTGGGGTCGAGCAACTCGCCGCCACCTGGGCCATCACCCACGCCCAACCCGAACATCTCGCCCAGGTCAAAGACCGTGTCCTGCCGCTGCTGGACAAGACCCGCGCTGCGGTGCACAAACGCCTCACCCAGCAGATCAACTATCTCGACAGCGAAGCCGCCCGCCTGCGCGACATCCTGTCCACCCGCACCCAGGGCCGGCACGCCAAACCCCGGCACAGCCCCGACCGGCTCGAGGCCCGCGCCCGCGACCTCGAAACCCGCCTCACCGCCCGCACCACCGAACTCGACCTGCAATCCCGCCTGGCCGCCAAACCCCCACAGATCGCCGGTGCCGTGCTGGTCATCCCCGCCGGAATGCTGCCCGGCGCCCCCGCCCGGTACGCCAAGGAAACAGCTCGGATCGAACGCCGCGCCGTCGACAAGGTCCTCGCCGCCGAACACGCCCTCGGACGCATCCCGGAGGAGATGCCGCACAACAACAAGGGCTACGACATCCGCTCCCTCGACCCGCAGGACGGACACTACGTGTTCATCGAGGTCAAAGGCCGTATCGAAGGCGCCGAGGACTTCACCGTCACGTTCAACGAAGTCCTCTACGGCAAGAACGTCCCCGATCGTCACCGCCTCGCCATGGTCTCGGTCAGCGACCGCGGCCCTGACCACGACCAGTTGCGGTATGTGCATGAGCCGTTCCGCCGCATCGACCTGGGCGATCTTGCCGCCACCGAGGTACGTCTGCACTGGGCCAAGACCTGGGCGAAAGGCGGACCACCCTCCTAGCAGCCTCACGTCCCGACCGGACCGGGCACCGCTGCCGGATCCCGGCACGATCGGCCACTACTGTTTCCCGTAACCACGCTCCCAGCAGCACCGATGTACATAGAGAAGGACCCCACCTCGTGATTGCCGACACCACCGCTGTTGCCCGTCGCAAACTCATCGAGGTCGCGCTGCCGCTGGAGAAGATCAACACAGAATCGGCCCGCGAGAAATCCATTCGCCATGGCCACCCTTCCACTTTGCACCTATGGTGGTCGCGCAAACCCCTCGCCACCGCACGCGCCGTGCTCTTCGCGCAGCTTGTCGATGATCCTTCCTCGTTTCCCGACCGGTTCCCCACCGAGGAATCCGTCGCCAAGGAACGGAGACGCTTGCATGAGATCATCGAACAGTTGGTGGTGTGGGATAACGCCCGGGACGAAAACCTTCTTCGTCGAGCTCGTAAGGAGATCCTCGATTCCAGCGACGGTAATCCACCCCCAATCCTCGACCCGTTCGCCGGTGGCGGTTCCATCCCTCTCGAAGCCCAGCGTCTTGGCCTCGAAGCCCACGCCTCCGATCTGAACCCCGTGGCGGTGCTCATCAACAAAGCCTTGATCGAGTTCCCCCCGAAATTTGCTGGCCACCCCCCAGTGTTCCCCGGCGCCGCCGAGGCCCAAATCACCACATGGCCGCGGGTAACAGGACTCGCCGAGGATGTGCGCCGGTACGGACGATGGGTACGAGACGAGGCGGAGAAGCGCATCGGGCACCTGTATCCGAAAGCTGCCCTGGCCGACGGAACAGCAGCCACTGTGATCGCCTGGATCTGGGTCCGAACTGTCGCTTGCCCTAACCCTGCTTGCGGTATTGCCATGCCTCTGACCAGCAGTTGGTGGCTGGGAAAGAAGAAGGGCAGAGAATCCTATGTCATCCCTGCCGTAACGGATAGGCAAGTCCACTTCACCATCGGACATGATCCCAAGAAAGGGCCGACGAAGGACAACGACGGGACTGTCCGAAGGACTGGTGCAACGTGCATCGGATGCGGTGCAGCGGTCGATTTCAGCTATATCCGTACCGAAGGTCACGCCGGACGGATCGGTGCTCAGATGATGGCGATCGTAGCTGAGGGAAAACGCGAGCGAATCTATTTGGAGCCGACGGACGAACATGAAAATGCAGCGCAGGTAGCCCCACCGATCGATATGCCGGATGGATGCCTCCCTACGGAGGCACTCGGTTTCCGTGTCCAGTCATATGGCATGACTGAGTACACAGATCTGTTTACCCTGCGTCAACTCACTGCACTAGTTACCCTCAGCGATCTCGTCGGAGAGGCCCGCGAACGTGTCCTCGTCGACGCAATTTCTTTCGGCATGCCAGAGGGTGACAGTCTTGAATCGGGTGGAACCAGCGCTGCGGCATACGCGGATGCGGTTGCGACTTATTTGGGTTTCGCGCTTTCGAAATCTACGGCTCGCAACAACACAATGTGTACGTGGGAAACCGGTATGGATAGGCTAAGAGGGTCATTCCAGCGCCAAGCGATCTCGATGACGTGGGATTACGCAGAGGCTCACCCCTTGGAGAGCTTTGGTGGAGGCTTCTCGGCGGTACTTCAATCGGAATGCGAAGTCCTCGAAGCGCTGACCACATGGGCGGTACCTGACGCGGCGGAATCGGAGGCCAGGCAGGCTACAGCGGTAGATCGTATTCGCGCCCCGTACATCGTCTCTACCGACCCGCCCTATTACGACAACATCGGGTACTCGGATCTGTCTGATTTCTTCTACCTCTGGCTACGCCGGTCTCTTCGTCGAGTTCACCCGAAACTCTTAAGCACGATGTTGGTTCCCAAGGCAGAGGAACTCGTCGCCAACCCATATCGACATGGCGGCAAGGACGGAGCGCACAAATTCTTCGAGAGCGGATTTCGAGAAGTGTTCCGTCAGGCTCGTGAATCCGCGCTGCGGGATTACCCCATCACGGTGTACTACGCCTTCAAACAGCAAGATGCCGACGGCAGTGGAGAGGCTTCGACCGGGTGGGAGACCTTATTGGAGGGCATGATCCGGTCCGATTGGGTAATCACCGCGACATGGCCAATGCGCAGTGAACTGGGTAACCGAATGCGCAGCTTTGACTCGAATGCTTTGGCTTCCTCCATCGTCCTTGCCCTGCGCCCTCGGGCCACGAACGCGCCTACCATCGACCGCCGGGGTTTCATCAGCGTCCTGAAGGACGAGCTTCCTCAAGCACTCCGGGAGCTGCAGCAGGGTTCGATCGCTCCGGTCGATCTGCCGCAGGCGGCCATTGGTCCGGGTATGTCGGTGTTCTCCCGGTATTCGGGGGTACTCACCGATGATGGTTCGAAGATGACGGTGCGGGCGGCGCTGGCGCGGATCAACGAGATCCTCGATGAGGTGCTCGCCGAACAGGAAGGTGATTTCGATCCGGACACCCGTTTCGCGATCGCTTGGTTCCGACAGCACGGCTTCGATGCTGGCAGCTTCGGGGATGCCGACAGCATGGCCCGTGCGCGCAATGCCTCTCTCGACCACCTAGAGCGCTCCGGGATTCTTATCAGCCGCGCTGGCAAGGTCGCGTTGCTCTCTCCCGCCGCGTTGGGAGGGGTGTATGCGAGTAGGGAATACGACCCCGCTACAGACCCCCACCTCAGCACCTGGGAAGTGGTCATGCACCTGTCCCGGGCTCTGACGGAGAAGGGTGTACCGGCTGCGGCGGCCTTGTTGTCCCGAGTCCCGGAATCGATCGATCGGGATCTGTGCAAGGAGCTGGCGTTCCTCCTGTTCACCATCGCAGAGGACTCCAAGCGCACCCAGGTGGCTATCGAGTTCAACTCCCTCGGTACGGCATGGAACGACATTGTCGCCGAGTCCCGCACCGCCTCAACCCAGCTGATGCTGGACACCTAGAAGGAACCGTGTCATGGCTGTGAGCAACCGCGACCGGATCGGTCGGATCTTCGAGCTTCTCGGGCCAGCGCTGGACGAGTTCCACACCTACGTGCTGGCCAAGAAACTGCCGGAAGGGGGGGACTGGACGGCGCTACTTGCGGCGCGGGACAAGACCAAGGGCGCCGGGGCGGCTAAGACGTATGTGCGCACCGATCCGCAGAACGGCCTGCGGATGATCACCGAACAGATCCCCAACCAGATCCAAAAGGGCTGGTATCCGTTCACCGATCATCTTTCCCGCACGGAGCAGTCCTGGGCGACAGAGCTGCGGGATGTGCGCAACACCTGGGCGCACAACGGTTCGTTCTCCGGCGACGATGCATATCGAGCCCTCGATACCGCCGAGCGGTTCCTCCGCGCGATAGGGGCTCCGGACCAGGCCGATGAGGCCCGACGCTCACGGATCGAGCTCATGCGTCTGAGCTCCGAAAAGCAGGACCGTAAGGTCGTCAAGACCTCCGCGGCGGCGGAGATCGGCGCCGACGGGCTTGAGCCGTGGCGGCTGGTGCTCAGCCCGCATCAGGATGTGCAAAGCGGCAACTTTCACGCCGCCGAGTTCGCCGCCGACCTGGCGATGGTCTCCCGCGGCGAAGGCGACCCCGAATACACCGATCCGGTGGAGTTCTTCGCCCGCACCTACCTGACCGAAGGCTTGAAGGATCTGCTCATCCCCGCGATGCGGCGCCTGTCCGGCGACCCCAACGCCGCGCCGATCATCAACCTGCAAACCAACTTCGGTGGCGGCAAAACCCACTCCATGCTCGCGGTATGGCATCTGGCGTCCGGCCGGCCGCTGGTGGACTACCCGCAGGAAGTGCAGGACCTGCTCGCCGGCACCGAGATTCCCGCTGCACGGCGGGTGGCGCTGGTGGGCACCCAGATCAAGGCCGGTGCGGTGAAGGTGATGCCCGACGGCACCCGCATCAATACCCTCGGCGGTCTGCTGGCGTGGCACCTCGGCGGTGCCGAAGGCTATGCGATGGTCGCCGAATCCGACACCAACCGACTGAATCCCAGCGGCGAAGCACTGCGCGAGCTGTTCCTGCGGTTCGGCCCGTCGGTGATCCTCATCGACGAATGGGTCGCCTACGCCCGCCTGTTGTTCGGCCACGAGGAGCTGCCCGACGGCACCTTCGATGCCCAGTTCACCTTCGCCCAAGCCCTGACCGAGGCGGCCAAGGCTGTACCCGGCACATTGGTGCTGATTTCCATCCCGGCCTCGGCGGAGATGAAGGACGGCGAGTACGTCGGTGACGAGGAAGAGGTCGGGGGGCAGAACGGCCGCGAAGCATTGAAGATGCTGCGCAAGGCCGTCGGCCGTGTCGCTGAGCAGTGGCGCGCCGCCAACGCCGAGGAGAGCTTCCATATCGTCCGGCGCCGGTTGTTCGAAACCCCGGACAGCACCGCCCTGGCGAAGATCAACGCCACCGCCAAGGCCATGGTGGCGTTCTACGTCAAGAACAGCAGCGACTTTCCCCGCGAGGCCCGCGAACTCGACTACGAAGAACGCATCCGCCGCTCCTATCCGATCCACCCGGAGCTGTTCGACCGCCTCTACCAGGACTGGTCCACACTCGAACGCTTCCAGCGCACCCGCGGTGTCCTGCGGTTGATGAACGTCATCGTCGGTCAGCTCTGGCGCGAGAACGACACCGCCCCGTTGATCATGCCCGGATCGATCCCGCTGCGCGCGGACAAGGTCGTCACCGAACTGACCCAGTACCTCGACGATCAATGGAAGGCCCTGATCGACACCGACGTCGACGGACCGAACTCCGCTCCCGCCCAGGTCGACAACACCAACCAACTGCTCGGCCAGCGCCTGACCACCCAACGCCTGGCCCGCACCGTGTTCATGGGCGCCACCCCGACGCTCACCTCAGCGCACAAGGGCCTGGACAAGCAGCGGATCTTCCTCGGCACCGCCCTGCCGGGGGATGTGCCGGGCAACTTCCATTCGGCGCTGAACCACCTGGCCAATACCGCTACCTACTTCTACAACTCCGGGTCGCTGTACTGGTACGACACCCAGGCCAACACCACCCGCACCGCCCGCGACCACGCCGAACGCCTCCACAAAGAGGACGTGTGGGCTGAAGTGGTGCGCCGGCTGCAAGACCACCGCAAGACGGCGGCGGACGGGTTCACTGGCGTGCATGTCGCCCCCGACTCGTCAGCGGACGTGCCGGACGTGCCGGAGGTGCGGCTGGTGATCGTGCCGCCCGCGCATCTACACAACCGCAAAGCCAAGGCCGACTCCCCGGCGGCGATCTGGGCGAAAGACGTCACCGAACACCGCGGCAGCGCTGCCCGCACCCACCGCAACATGATCGCCTTCCTGGCCGCCGACGACGCCCGCTGGGCCGAACTCGACAGCGCGGTCCGGGACTTTCTGGCCTGGTCCTACATCCGCGATAACGCCGACAAGGACCTGAACCTCACCGCCGCGCAACGCCAGCAGGCCGTCGACCGGGTCGCCACCCACAATCAGGCCGTCGCCGACCGGTTGCTGCAGACCTATCACTGGGTGCTCGCTCCCACCCAGCGCGAGGCGACCAGGCCCCTCGAGATGGAAGCGTTCAAGGCTGACGGCACCACCACCGACCTGGCTGCCCGCGCCGCCGCGAAGTTGCGCAACGAATCACTGCTGACCCTGCAGCGCAGCGCTGGTTTGATCCGCCACGACCTGTCCGGCACCCTCAAGGCCGCTTGGGACCGTGAGGGCCACCTCAGCTTCGGCCAATTGTGGGACTACTACACCACCTACCCGTACCTGGCGAGGTTGCGCGATCGCACCGTCCTCGAACACGGGGTGCAGTCGGTGTCCGACGAGATGTTCTGGCAGCAGACCGGATTTGCCTTGGCCGTCGACTGGGACGGACAGAACTATCTCGGACTGGTTCTGCCGTCCGATCAGGTGAGCATGCCGCAGATCACCGATGCGCTGCTGCTGGTCCAACCTGCCCGGGCCGAGGCGCAACGCGAACGCGAACTCGCCGAGTATCAGGCCGCCCGGGCCGAGACCGCATCGCAGCACGAGGGTGGCCACACCCCGGGCGACGAAGAGACCGCACCTACGACCGGTGCGACGGTCCAGACCACCACGACCACACCCACGGGTAGCCGCAATGAAACCGGAGGTACCGCTCCGGCGGCGAAAACCCGATTCTTCGGGTCCACCGCCCTGCACCCGGACTTCTACGCCCGCGACTTCAACAAGATCACCAACGAGATCATCCAACACCTCGCCGCAGCCGACGGCGTACACCTCGAAGTGCGGATCGAGATCACCGCCACCACACCGAACGGGTTCGACGAGAACAAAATCCGCACGGTCAGCGAGAATGCCACCGTCCTCAAATTCGATCAGGCCGGGTTCGAAACGGACTGATCAATCGCATTTAGGTCGGAGAGGGTCTGTCAAGTTAACGGTGTAACTGGTTGAACTGTAGCTACTTTCGTCCAGCGGACAGGCGTCCGTCGAAGGTGATCTCGAAGGCGTTCAGTGCTGCCTTCCAGCGGTTGGACCAGCGTTGGCGGGCGGTGCCTTTGGGATCGAGGCTCATGATGGCCAGGTACACGCATTTCAGGGCCGCGGCCTCGGTCGGGAAATGACCGCGGGCCTTGACGGCCCTGCGGATTCGGGCGTTGACACTCTCGATGGCGTTGGTCGTGTAGATGACCTGTCTGATGGCGTTGTCGAACTGCAGGAACGGCACGAACTCGGCCCAGGTGTTGGTCCAGAGCCGGATGATCGCGGGATAGCGTTTCTCCCATTTGTCGCTGAACTCGGCGAACCGGTCCAGCGCGGCCTGCTCCGACGGCGCGGTGTACACCGGTTTGAGGTCCTTGGCGATCTCGGCCCAGTCCTTGCGGGAGGCGTAGGCGTAGGTATTGCGGAGGAGGTGGACCACGCAGGTTTGCACGATGGTCTGCGGCCACACCTGCCCGATCGAGTCGGGCAGATGCTTCAGACCGTCGCACACGACGATCAGCACATCCTGCACACCACGATTCTTCAGCTCCGACAACACCCGAAGCCAATACTTCGCCCCCTCCCCGTCGCCGTGCTCGCCGGCCCATAATCCGAGGATGTCGCGGGTGCCGTCCACAGTCACCCCCATCACGACGTAGATCGGCCGGTTGGCCACGTTGCCGTCGCGGATCTTGACGTGGATGCAGTCGATGAACAGCACCGGATACACCGGGTCCAGCGGCCGGTTCTGCCACTCGGCCATGCCGTCCATCACCCGTTCGGTGATCGTCGAGATCGTCTGCTTGGACACCTCGGCGCCGTAGACCTCGGCCAGGTGCGCAGAGATCTCACCGGTGGTCAGTCCCTTGGCCGACAGCGAGATCACCATGTCCTCCACCCCGGTCAGCCGCCGCTGCCGCTTGGCCACGATCTTCGGCTCGAACGAGGACTCCCGGTCCCGGGGTACGTCGAGCTCGACCGGGCCGGCCTCGGTCAGCACGGTCTTGGCGCGTCTGCCGTTGCGGGAGTTGCCGCTGCCCCTGCCGGCCGGGTCATTCTTGCCGTAGCCGAGGTGGTCGTCCATCTCGCCCTCGAGGGCGGACTCCACCACCAGCTTGGTCAACTTCGCCAGCAACCCGCCCTCGCCGGTGAGCTGGAGGCCTTCGGCCCGCGCCTGATCCACCAGTTCCTGCAGCCGGGCATCGCTGACACCCACAGGTGCCGAGTTCGATTCGTCCTCACGATCAATCACATCGGTCATGGTGGTGCATCTCCTTTCAGAGTTACACCGTTGTTCTTACAGTCCCGTCGGAGAAAGTGGAGCGACTAGTGTCGCCAGTCGTTTTGAGGAGAGTTGATGCCCACGTTGATTCCGACGCTCGCGCTCACTACGACTGAGCGGGCGCTGCGGCAGCTCTACACACAGGTATTCGGCGAACTACACGGATCGGGGTGGCTGACGGATCTCCTTGGTGAAGATCAGGTCAAACGTCTCGTCGAGAAGCGCGACGTCGAGGCGAAGCGACGCGAGGAACGCGGAGTCGCGGAGACCCCGACGTCACTCGTCGAGTACACCGAGTTCTTCCAGCTCGTATCCATTGCCGATAAGAACTGGCACCACCTTGCGCCAGCACTCGGCGAGAAGAAGGACACGCTCGCGTTGATCCGACGATTCGAGCAGCTTCGGAACACAGTCGCGCACAGCAGAGAACTACTTCCTTTCGAGGAAGACCTGCTTTCCGGGATCGCAGGCGAGATTAGAAACAGGGTGACTTTCTACATGAGCAAGACCACCGAGACGAACGAATACTGGGCGCGAATCGAGTCCATCACCGACAGCTACGGGAACTCGGTCGATGGACTCGCCACGACGCGCTCCTCCAACCCCGGCTGCCTCACTGGGCAAACCCTCCGGGTGGGCGAAGTGGTGACGTTCGACTGCCGAGCGTCGGATCCAAAGGGCCGGAAGATCACCTGGAAGATGGCTTTCCTGCCCTCAGCCGCGTCGGACCGCGAGCCCGAAGCGGTCGAGGGCGACGACGTGCGGCTGAAGTGGGAAGTGCAGCCTCACCATGTTAGCTCGCAGAGCTCCGTCCATATCCGAATGACTTCGGACAGCCCCAGCCACAGGTGGCAAGAGGGGGTCGACGGAATGGCCCTGTTCTACTACACAGTTCTGCCGGCGGAATAGCGGGTTAAGGGACAGCGAGACATCCCCGTATGCGGACAGGTCGTGTCCCTGTGCGCCGCTGTCAGCCGCACGAACAGATCGTGGCGGTCAGTTGCATGCGCTGCGGGGTGGGGTCGCTGATCAGCGGCATCGACGCCGACGAAGCGCTGCCTGCTGCGATTGTGCGGTGGCTCGAGGATCGGGGTTGGAGCACCGGCACGAATCCGGTGTGCGGCGACCACATCTGACCTGATCGGTCGACGGGGACGGAGTGGGAAGCAAGGTCCGTTCATCACGGATCGGGCTGCTGCACCCAGAGAGCTTCGGTCGTCCAGCCTGAGGGGCAACCCATCTCGGTCTCGGATCGATTCATCGCCGCGAGTCCGGTCCTGATGTGGCCGACGATGTTCGCTGCCCACGTCGATCCCGGGCTGATGCGTTCGAGCAGGTAGGCCAGCACCGCCAACGATGCGTAGGCCCGCTTGGTCACGGTCGGTGACGCCGCGTGGTGCAGCTCGGGGACCACCAGCAGGTGCCGGTAGGACAGTTGGACGTCGATGTTGCGGTTCCACAGTCGCGAATGATGTGCGCAGGTGTTTCGGATGTAGTTGAGGTTCTTCATCCAGCTCACCAAGGCGGCGCCGTGGCCGGCTCCGGAGTTGTCCGTCAGGCCGAAGTCGGCGGCGATGTCGTCGCGGTCTTTTTGGTGGAGTCCCTCGTACAGTCGGGACAGGCCCCCGAAGTCGAGGATCTCGGTGACCACCCACACCGGGAGTGGCCCACCGTATTTACGGGTGAAATGTTTGACGAATTCTTCCTTCGACCGGGACTGTTCCTGGGCGACTTTGCGGAGCCATTTCGCGTGCGCGCTGTCGAGCCATTCGGCGTGCGCCGGCGGTTGGGCGGGGCTGGACACCCCGACGAACTCGGTGCTGAGCATGTTCGGGTCGGCGTGGGCGAAGGCGCCCCGGCGACCGAGGGTGTGGCCGACACGCAGTCGCATCGCGACCTCGACGCGTTCGATGGCGTCGAGAACGAGAAGCTTGAGCTTGCGATCGAAGTCGTAGAGCTCGATGATCTGCTCGAACGAGGTGCCCGGCCGAAAGGCGTCACCGATGACCGGCGGTGCACCGGCAGCCTGAGTGCGGACGCGATAGGGGTACCAATAGCCGCTCAGGCGGTAGTAGCCGACCGAACTCAACCACCGTTCCGCTCCGGTGGGGTCCGATATCGTCATCCCGCGTGATTCGAGCAGTTGACGCTGTTCGGTGATGGTCTTGAACGGTTTGCCGTAGGTGGAGCGACTCACGAAAAACAGAAAACCAGCCTCCCCCTCGAAAGAGCGGAAGGCTGGCCGTGTTGTTGCTCAGTATAGCGGAGAAGGGCGACACGCTGCGCGATCGACACGGTAGACCGCTCGTCCCCGGAAAGGTCGTATCCATCGGCTGATCCGGATGATGCTCGCGGCGTTCGTCTCAAAAATCCATCTCACAATCTGTCTCATGGACTGCCGGTTCGCTTCGGGTGCTGGTGCGTCTGCCTCAGAGGATCTCCGCATTCGAGTCGGCTTTCACAGCACCGGTGTTATCGATCGCGTCAGCACGGGCAGGCATCAGCGACACCCGGGGTCCGCAACGAGCCCTGACGGGTGTGCTGTTTGACGCCCCCTCCCCTGAGCAGGAGGCCCGGGAGCACGCCGCAGAGGGCTGTCACCTGCGGTGATGCTTGGCCTCCGGTCCTGGCTACCTGTGCTGCATGCCGGTCCGGTGTGGCTGCCCACTACCCAGACCGGTGGGGTGTCGCCGTTCTGGGGGTCAGGGGGTGAGGACGGCGCGGGCGGTCGCGGCCACGGCGGGGTGCCGGCCGGTGGGCCGGCCGCCGCGGGTGGAACCGGCGAGGATGTCGAACACCTCGAGGGTGGGATTGCCGACCGCGGCGAGAGCAAGAGAGCTCCTGCCCTGGCTGCGCCAGCCCAGTGCCTGCAGCAGGGCGGCGATCTCGGTGTTCCAGTGCTCGGCAGGCGCCCCGCCGGCGATCACCGCGGTAGTGATCCAGCCGGCCTGCCGGTCGAAGTCGGTCCTGCCCACCGGCAGCCGGGAGATAAGATGTCGCCACAACACCAGCGGCCGGTCACGGTATCGGCGGGCCACGGCCGTCGGGGCCAGACGTCCTTTCCGCACACTGATCAGGCCGAGGGTGCGCGCGCTGGCCCGCAACCGGGCCACCGGGACGGTCAGGTCCTCACGATTGGCGGCGCCGATCCACCATTCGGTCACGCCGGTCCGGTCGGCGAGGTGCTCGACCATCGTCGGGGGCAGATAGCCGGCGGCGGTCAGCGCCACCCCATCACCGATCGCGGCGAGCAACAGCAGATACGGCTCGAGCAGCTGCGCGGCCTCCGCCTCGTCGACCTCGACCACCTCGGCGGTGGTGGCGTGTTCGAGCAGGAGCGTCAGCGCCGGATCGCCGTGGAGTTCGAGTCGGGTGCGCAAGGCAGCGAGCTCGTCGGGCACCGCAACCGGTGGGGTCATCGCCGCGGCGATCGCGGCGGTGGCCTCGTCCGGATCGAACCGGTCCGGATGCCAGTGCAGCGGCAGCCAGTCGCGGGCCTCGTCGGCGGTGTCGAACGGCGTCGGAACCGCCGCCGGATCGCAACCGCCGCGCACCCAGGCCGCCAGGTCCGAATAGCCCCAGATGCCGCCGCAATCCTCTGGTGGGCAGGCATTGCGGCCGGTGATACACCGCATCGTGGTGGGTGGTTCGTCGAGGACCGCTTCGACCTGCACCACGTGAGCCCAGCCGTCACCGAAGTCGTAGTCGTACCAGAGGCGATCACCGGGTTCGGTGAGCAGCTGATCGAGTCGCACGGTGTCCTCGAGGATCCCGTCGTCGCCTTCCTCGACGTCGAAGGCGGTCACGAAGTAGGGGGCGCGGGGGTCGTTGCCGGTGCGGAAGCGATGCAGATGACAGTCGAGCCACCCCATCGCGGCCTGCAGCACCGTGTGCAACCGGTCGAGGGTCAGATCCCCGGGCAGCTCGAGCCGCCGCCACACCGGCGGCTTGGCGCCGAGCAGATCCACCCGCACCCGCACACCCCGGACCCGGTCCGGGACCTGACCGAGCACCGGTTCCGGTGTGCGCAGCAGCTCGTCGAGCCAGTCCCGGACGCTGCCTGCGCGCAGCGCCTCCACCATCGCCTGTTGGTCCTGCGGGCTCAGCGCGGCGATCAGCTCGTCGGCGCGCCGGCGTGCATCATCCGAAGCCGTCACGATCGCCAGTGAACCACCGGCCGGGCACATCTTCACGCCTCGGCCCGACGACGCCGTCACGACCGGCGCCACCGCCGCTCCCGGTGCCGGGCCCCGATCCGGCGGCACGGCGGCGCGGCCGGGGCGTTTACCTGGTTTCCAGCACCCCGATGAGGTCCTCGAGCAGTGCCTCGGCCCGTGCCTCGATGTCGTCGAACAGATCGGACAGATCGTCGAGGCTCTCATGGTCACGGCGCCGGGCGGCGACACCACGGTCGTAGTAGCCGGGATCGAGGTCGATCTCCGGCTCGACGCAGGCGTCGGTGGCGCCCTGTGGCGGGACGGGCAGCGCCCTGCGCACCGGGGCGCGGCCGGACAGGTGCGCCCGCACCAGCGCCGACACCGACTGCGGGGTCATCGACTGCGCGTACGGGAGGTGTCCCCAGCGGTCGATCGGACATAACAACGGTTGCCGAGCCTGCTCCGCATCGAGCGGGCCAGCGATGATCTCGACTGGGTCGGTGAGGTGATGGCGCAGTAGGTGCGTGCCCGGGTGCTGGTCGAGGAACGTCTGGATCGCCGCCCAGCTCTGGTAGAACGTGGCGGCAGGGTTGTCCCCTGTCTCGGGATGCGGTGGGAGTTGGACGCGTTCACCGGCCGGGGTGGTGACCTGGAGGGTGTCGCCGTTGAGGCGGAGGTCGCGGCGGCGTAGTCGGGTGATGTCGGTGAAGCTCATGCCGGTGGCGGCGAGGACCAGCAGGAGGGCGTCGCGGCAACCGAACAGTCCGCTCGGCCACCCGGTGGTGGGCAGCTCAGCGGCTCGTTGCAGCAGCACTCGGGCGAGCCGGTCGAGGCGCTGAGCACGAGCGACATCGAGGTGCCGGCGCACGGTCTCGGTGCGCCCCGGGGCGGGATAGCCGTGCCGGGTGTGGACGGTGTTGATCGCCGACAGGCGGCGCCGCTGCGTCGCGACCGCGGCGGGATGTTCGTGCAGGAACAGCGCGAGCGTGTCAGGACCGGCCGGAATCGGCGACCGGTCGGCGGCAGCGCACCAGTCGGTGAACAGGGCCCAGTCGTGCCGGTACCGCGCCGGAACCCGCAGCCCACGCCCCGTGTCGTGGATGTCGTCGGGTCGCCGCGGGGAGGTGTCGGTGCTGGTCATCGCTCACAGGCCCAGATTGGTGACAGCGTTGCCCAAGAGAGGTGCGTGTTCGCGGGCGTAGACCTCGAGCATGGCCGGGGTGGTGTGCCCGGTCTGGCGCATGATCGCGTGCGCGGAGGCGCCGTTGCGGAAGGCCTGGGTGACGAACCCGGCGCGCAGCGAGTGCCCACCGAGCTGCGCGACGAGTTCGGGGTCGTAGCCGGCCGATTCGGCGCGGCGGCGGATCGCCGCATGGACCGCCGCCCCCGACAACGCCGTCTCGGAGAGGTTGCCGTTCTTGCGGATCGCCCGCAACAACGGAGAGACAGGGACGGTGCGGGGGCGGGGGCCGCGGCACACGTGCGCCGCGAACGGCTCGGCGCCCCGGAGGAGCCGGATCACCGCGGGCCGACCGCCGGTGTCGTGGGCGGCGACGATCTGGGCCCACCGCATCCACGCGCACGGCGGGCAGCTGGTGTGGCTGTGGGTGAAGGGCAGGGCCCGGATCGTGCCGCGGCCCTCCTGATCGGTCTTCGAGCGACGGAGTTTGATGTGCAGGCCGTCGAGCCGGTGCAGGCTGACGTCCCCGCAGGTCAATGCGACGAGTTCGCTGCGGCGGAACGCCCCGGCGAAGCCGAGCAGCAGGAGCGCGGTGTCGCGGCGTTCGGCCACTTCGTCGGCCCACCCCTGGCAGTCGGCGCGGGCCTTGTCGACGATGGTGAGGACGTCGGCGGTGAGCAGCGGGGCCCGCGGGCTGCGAGGCCGCTGCCCGGCGGTGGCGTAGTCGCGGCGGATGCCGGACATGGTCGCTTTGACCAGGTCGTTGCCGGTCGGGCTCGGGTGTCCGCTCTGGCGGTGGTGATGGGCGATCGCGGCGAGGCGATGGGCGAGGGTGGCGGGGGCAAAGGCCCGCTCCCCCGTCTCGGTGACGGTGTCGGCGCACGCAACGAGGTAGGCGGCGACGGTGACCGGATGCGCCGGCACCGCGGTGTGGCCTTCGGCGGCGCACCAGGTGGTGAAGGCCCGCCACCCGGAGGCGTAGGTGCGGCGGGTGCCGGCGGCCCGCGCCGACGCCACCGACTCCGCGATCCGGGCGGCGGTCGTCGCCGTGATGTCCGGCACCGCGAGCCCCGTCGGGGTCCCGGGCACCACGATCTGCCCCTCCCCCGGTGTTTCCGTCTCATCCTTCACGGGTGGGGACGCTACCGGACGGCCCCGACAGGGTCCCGCCGACCGAAAACACGCTCACCACTGGGTTCGCGAAGATAGCTGCGTAAATGGGAATTTTCAGCGGCGACACCGCACAAACCAGGAGTGACATACCCCCAGGTCACGAATATGCCCGATTCGACCGTTTTTGTAGGTTCTCGGTGTGAAGTGACACGCCGGTTGTCCAATTGCCAACCTTTCTGTCCAATCGTGCCTAGAGTCTGTCCAACGCCTGCTCAGCTGGCAGGAGTTTGTAGGCCATGACCAGCGCGGAGAGTCGGTGCCGCCGCACACATGTGTACGGAGGACCGCCCCGATGGCCGAGACCCTGACCACGCTTGCTGGGATGCCCTCGCCGCCGGTCCGATCTCTCGCCACCCGCACAGAAGACGGCTTCGATACCGTGCAGTGGCGTCGCCCCGACGGCGCTGTCCGCACGGCGCGTGTTTCCCCTGAGCTGCTGCACGAGCAGCTGTGGGAGACCGAGCCGATCCGCCGGGGTGCGCAGTACCAGAACCGGCTCAACCAGCACGGCCTCTACTACTGGCCGCGGACCGGGCGGCACGTCTGGTACGAGTCCGCCCTCGAGCTGGCCTGCCTGGTCGAACTCGACCACCAGGGCGAAGCGGTCCAGGTCGCGGCTCAGCCGTTCCGGCTGCTGTTCCGGCGCGGAGCCCAGGCGATCTACCACGACCCGGACTTCTTCGCCGTCCACGCGAACGGTGACCAGGTGGTCTACGACGTGAAGCCGGCGCGTCGGGTGGCCGATGCGCAGTCCCAGTTCGCCGAGACCGCCCGCGTCTGCGAGCAGGTGGGTTGGCGTCACCAGGTGTTGTCGGAGACCGGTCCGACGAGGACAGCCAACCTGGCGTTTCTTCGGGCGACCCGACTGCCGCGGTGCCACCCGCTTTCGGAGGTGTTCGTGCGGTTGCTCGACCTCTTCGAGGACGGACGATTTCTCGGGGAGGGCGCGGCGATGCTGAACCGGCGTCACCCGGCACTGGTGATGCCGTATATCAAGCACCTGATCTGGCATCGTCGCCTGCTCGTCCATCTCGACCGGCCTCTCGACTTCGATACCACTGCCACCACGATCTCGGAGGGCGAACCGTGCTGCGGCTGAACCTGGGAGAGCTGATCGAGTGGGACGGTGTGGAGTACGTCGTGGCGGCAGCCGCACCCGCCGGGACTCTGTTGCAGCGGCTGGTGGACGGCGAACGGGTCTGGATCGACGTGCCCACCCTGTCGGCCCGCGGGGAAATCAAGGTCACCGGGAAGCAGCGACCCGCCGACGGCAACAAGCCCGCCGAGTTCACCGCGGTCACTGCCGAGGAGGTGGAGCGCGCCCGCTGGTGGGAGCCGCATCTGAACGAAGTCGTGTACGGGGTCTCTAACCCTCACGACGACACCCTGACGCCCCGGCCGGGCTACGACGATCCGAGCAAGGTGAAGCGCCGCGAGTTGAAGGTCCAGGAACTGGCGGCGGCGGGCATCAATGTCACCGTCCGCACCCTCGGCCGCAAGGAGAAGCAATACCTCGCCCACGGCATCGGCGGGCTCATCGACCGCCGTACCACCGCCCGGAAGTCGGCCGCCCCGAACGTCGACCACAGGGTGTCCGAGGTGGTGATCGCCGTTCTGGAAGACGCCATGACCGACAGCACCGTCTCGGTCGCCACCCTCATCAACCGCGTCGGAGCGCTGCTTCGGGTACGGCACCCGGACGAGGACATCGACATGCCCTCGGACCGGACACTGCGCAGGCTCATCGACGCCTATGACACTCGTGGCCTCGTCCGTGGGAAGGCCACCACCCGCCGGTCTGCGGGTAACCGCCCGGACCGGAATCCGGCACCGATCTCGGCGACGGCTCCCGGCCAGGTGGTGGAGATCGACTCGACCCCGGTGAACGTGCTGAGCCTGATGCCGGACGGCAAGGTCGGCAGGCCCGTGTTGACGGTGGCGGTGGATGTGGCGACCCGCAGCATCCTGGGGTTCTCGATGGTGCCCACCGGTGCTTCCGGGGTGGAACACGCCGACCTGTTGGCCCGCATCCTGCGGCCCCGGCAGTGCCGCCCCGACGCGCCGGAGTGGATGCGCCTGGACGCGTCCGAGGTGCTGCCGCACGAGCAGATGACCGCGTTCGACCAGCGGCAGCGGGGCGCGCTGGCGGTGCCGTATATCGTGCCGGAGTCGATCACCACGGACCGCGGCAACGACTATCTGGGACCGACGTTCATCTCGGCCTGCCGGCACTTCGGGATCAGCGTCCGGCAGGCCCCACCGCAGTCCCCGACCTACAAGACCCACATCGAAAGACTGCTGGGCAGCGTGGACACGCTGTGGATGCAGAAGCAGCCCGGCTACGTCGGCAACAACTCGACCCATCGGGGCGAGATCTCCCACAACGGACTGCTGACGCTGCGGGAGCTGGCGGACTCGTTCGAGCAGTGGTGGATCCGGGTGTGGCAGAACCGCCCCCACGACGGGCTGCGGGACAGGGACATACCGTCGCGGAAGTTCACGCCGAACCAGATGTATGCGGTCATGTTCGACGCCGGCGCGGGCATCCCGGTGCCGATCGACGAGCACACCTACATCGCCCTGATGCCCGTGCAGCGCCGGGTGTTGCAGCCCGGCACCGGATTCAAAATCAACAACCTCGTCTACCGGTCCGACGACCTCCAGCCCCTGATGACGAGGCGGCCCGACACGAAGGACGGGAAGTGGGAGGTCCACTGCGACCCCTACGACCCCGACCGCGCCTGGGTGGCCCACCCCGACACCGGAGACTGGATCGAGTGCGTCTCGGACTCCTACCGGCTCGAGGTGTACCCGTTCGCCTCTGCGTTGCGCCACCTGCGCGCCGCCGCGCCGGCCGAGGGGGACGTGCAGGACGAGTGGGCCGAGCAGATGCTGGCGACCCGGCCGACCGGCATGTCGGCCAAACGCGCAGCGAGGCGAAAAGCCGTGGCCGAGCAACGCACCCGCGATGGCGACCCGCGCCCGGCGCCGATCGCCGACCCGGCACCGCCCCAGCCCGCCCGGACGGCAGCGGTGGCCGACGAATTCCGGGTGGTGTCCCCGGACGAGGAGTTGTGGAATGCGACCTGACCCCAAGAGCACCCTGTCGGGTCTGCGCCAGCGACTCGACCACCGGTTCACCCGGCCCGACCCCCTCGGCCGCGACGACTACCAGGCGCTCGACCCGGACGGGCGGTGGAGCTACGACAGCCTGCGCCTGCAGTGGTTCGGTGCCGGGTTCTGGTTGAAGACTGCCGACACGATGGACCTGCTCCGGTCGGTCAAGGGCTATCTGCGCACCACCCACGAGTACGCCATCGGAGAACGCAACATCGTGCTGGACGGTCCCGCGAACGTCGGGAAGACCACCATGCTGCTGCGGCTGGCGCGGGAGGTGGAAATGGCACAGGCCCGGATGAACCCCGACTACCGGCGACACGGCCACGTCCCGGTGGTCTACATCGAGGTCGCCCCGCGGTCGACACCGAAGATGATCGCCGCCGCGATCCTCGACTTCTTCGGCACCCCGGTCGGGGAACGCCGCACCCAGCGGGAACTCGTGGGCAACGCCACCGACCTCATGCTCGCCCGCCGAACCCGGCTACTGATCGTCGACGAGTTGCAGATGCTTCGCCTGCACGGACCGCACGGGGACGACGCGATGGACACGCTCAAGTCGATCATCAACAACGCCGGCGTCGTCACCGTCCTATCCGGCATCGACCTCACCAGCAAACTCGCCTCCCGCGCCGCCGAGCAGATCATGGGCCGCGGCGAAATCCGGCCCCTGCGGCCGTTCTCCTACGCCTCGGATGCCGACCGGGACCGCTGGGCCGCGCTGCTGCTGCGGTTCAGCGAGGAGATGCACCTCGTGGACGGCGAGCCGGAGCGGCTGCTGGAGTTCGCCGACCCCCTGCACGCGCTGACCGAGGGCCGCATCGGAAACCTTCGTCGGGTGCTCTCCCGCGCCCTGTCGGTAGCGATCGACGAGAAACCCACCCCCGATGCACGCGAGGTGATCGTCGAGGAGCACATCTTCGGGGCGGCAGGCGCTGCCGCGGTGCGCCGTCGGCCCGCCGCAAAGAAGGGCGGCAGCGCGGTCGCGTGAATCCCCTCGTCCTCAAGCCTCAGCCGGTGGCTGTGCGGCCACACCGCTTCGAGACGCCGCACTCCTACCTCGACCGGCTGTGCGCAGTGAACGTGATCGACCGCCGGCTGGTGGACTCGCTGATCCGCAAGCGCCGCAGCAAGACCGGGCGACCGCACCACCTGGCGCTGGTGATCCACGAACTCGGCGGACCGCACGCCACCCACTTCGCCCGCTCCTATCTCCGGGCCACCGGCACCCGACCGGACGATGTCGACACCCTCCTCACCGAGACCTACCGCACGCGCCTCACCGGCGTCCGCCACGCCTGCACCCACTGCACCGCAGGACATTCGGTGCCCACGTTCGACCACCACCAGTTCACGATCTGCCTCAAGCACGGACGCTGGCTCGCCCCCGAACACGGTCACGAACACCAGCGGCAGGTCCGAGACCCGGGCGAGTGGGTGCGGGCGGAGCGCCGATACCGGCGTGCCGTCACCGCCGGTCTGCTCACCCGGCACCTCGTGGACGCCACCTGGCGGATCGTCCGCGATCAGGCCACGGTCCTCGGGCCGTCCTCGTGGACCGAACGTCTGCGCGCCGCGCAAACCCGGCCCGGGTTCGTGGAGGGGGTGGACGACCGGTGTGCGCTCTACCCGCAGACTGCTCGGGTGCTGCACCTGCTGTCGGGACCCCGTACCTGGGAGGCCATCGATGCTCTGTTTCGCAGTCCCGAGCATCTCCGCGCGCACCTGCGCCGCGAACTCGACTGGGTCACCGGTGCACAGTGGGTGTTGGTCGAAGCCCTCACCGTCGAGGTGATCCGTTCGCGAAGTGCGCGGCTACAGCAACTCGGAGTGCTGCTCCGTCCGCACCGGGACGAGCAACTACGCCGCCGTCACTTCCCCTCCGCGACACTCTGATCCGAGTCCTCGAGGTCGCGAGCAGCTGCTCGCCCCACCGGGATCGGGCGTTGATGTCGCGGGCAGAGAGCGGGTATCGCGTGCTATCCCGCGGCCACCTCGCCGCCTCCTGCGGGTGCGTGGTTGCCAGGTCGTTGACTCCGGGCCGTGTTCGCTCGCCCGTGCACACCGGGCAGCCCGCACCCCTGCGCGCCCTCCTCGAGGGCGATTCCTGCCACGAGTGTTCGCACGGCCCGAGCCACCACACAAGCCGGCTATGTGAGACCCGCACCTGGGACGGCAGCAGGCCACGGTTGAGCGTCGGATGCCACTGCTGCGCGAGGTCCGGTGCTTCCGCTTCGACGCTGCCGGTGTCGGATTCGGTCATCGGTGATTCCTCCTCGTGGCGACAGGACGCGCAGGACCGGTCATGACTACATCGTGGCCTGCCTGAGCGACGGCCTCAAGGATCGGTCGGTACCGCCGGCCCGGTCCGGCACGCGAGGGACTATCGGCCAGTCCTGCGCATTGGACAACTTCAATGGCACAACGGACGCTGAGACCGACGATTCTCGATCATTGGACAAGATAATTGGCACACCGACCCGGCATTCCCGCAGCAACGCGGTGGACAACTACCTGGTCCGATTGGCCAACTTCAGTGTCACTTCACAGCGGGTGAGACTCTGCACGAGAATTTCAGTGGTGCGACCTGGGGATTCGTCAGTGCATGTCAGTGGCTCTCGTCGCCAGAATGTCAGCGAATGCAGCAGCCGAGTATGGGCGCTGACGTGGGCAGAATGACCGAGGACGCTGTCGGCGTTCCTGACATTCTTCGTGACGAGAACCCACTGACATTTTCTTGCATAGTCTCAGTCAGTGGCCGTGAGCTGAGGTTTTCCCATCCATGTCAGTAGGTGTTCCCACTCGATGTCAGCGAGGTCCGGTTGGATCCGCACGGTAGGCGGACCTGGGCTTTGTGAGCGAGCAGGATGCACCTCGTCGCGGCCGAGCAGTAGGGCTCCGGCTGCTGTCCGAGCGGACCCGAACGGGCGTGGTCGAGGCACGGCGTCAGGGGTCATCCGATCATCGCCATTCCGACGAGCACGGGTGTCTCAGGTCTTCCGGTGGATCCGGGCCCCGCATCGGTCCAGTACTCACCCAGGAGGAGCGGCCCCCGAACGTGATAGCGGAAGCGGTCGGTGCCCGCTTCCCGCATCGGGTCCTGACCCGCACCCAATTTTCGTATTACACTAATTCTATGGCTGACGAGACGATCAACGGAATCCCCGTCACCGACGAGATGATCGAGGGATGGGCGGACGAAGCCGAGGCCGGCTACGACGCCGCTGCCCTGCGTAAGCGTGGGCGTCCCACGATCGGGGAGGGCCCTGCAACCGTGATCCCGGTCCGCATGGACGAAGCCTTGCTGAAGGCTTTGAACGCTCGTGCAGAACAAGAGCATGTATCCAGGTCGGAAGCGATTCGGGAAGCGATCCGTGCCTGGACCCGGGTCGCGTGAAAGCGCACAAATCCGCCCTCAGACACGGAATCGACGAAACCGACAGTATCTACGCGGCCCAGCACTACGTCTATGCAGCCGACCTTGACGACGACAACCCCGCGCGAGAGTTCCGGCTCGGTTTCGACCCGAAAGGTCGCCTCCTGGAATTGGTCGTGCTGCGCTTCGACAGCGGGAACGAACTTCTCATCCACGCAATGAAGGCCCGCCCGCAGTACTTCGAGCTGCTCCCTTGAGTGCTGACCGCCGGTCGACGCTCACCCTGGAGGCGCTCGTCGAGGCTTCACCCTGACCGGATCCGAAAGCGCCGTCCCAGAAAAACTGGTGGATCGACCAATGTCACCATTCCGACCGTGCCTGGCTGGCGAGACGAGTCGGTCACGGTTTCCTGTGCGCGGTCCCCGTCGCCCCCGGACCGTACCGGGGACCGAGCGTGCCGGGCGGTGTCACCACCCGCCCTGATCATCGCGGTCGTGACCGTCCAACTCGCCGCAGTGGCACTGCTGGCCGGCACCGGCCGCTCGTACCCGCTCCCACCCCGGACCTGAAAGCCTCGGCGCCCCACCTGCCCCGGCGGGGACGAGGGGGACCTTTATTCCGACAGTCCCCGTGCTGGAAGAAACTCGCCAATGAGACTTGCTCTTAGATTATGGGCACTGGTATTTCGCGTTTCTGGACCTTCCCCGTGGCGCCCTTGGGCAGTTCGTTCAGGATCCACAGGTGCCGGGGGTATTTGTAGGCGGCGACACGTTGTTTGACGTATTCGAGGAGTTCGTCGGGCTCGGTACGGGTTCCGGGTTTGAGGGCGACCGCAGCGCCGACTTCGTCGCCGAGAGTGGGGTGTGGGATGGCGATGACGGCGGCTTCGGCGACGGCGGGGTGTTCGTAGAGGACTTCTTCGATCTCACGCGGGTAGACGTTGAGTCCGCCGCGGATGATCATGTCCTTCTTGCGGTCGACGATGTAGTAGTAGCCGTCGTCGTCGACGGTGCCGATGTCGCCGGTGGCGAACCATCCTGCGGGGGTGATCGCGGCCTCGGTCGCCTCGGGCAGGTTCCAGTAGCCCTTCATGACGTTGTGGCCGGCGATCTGGATCTCGCCGCGTTCGCCGGCGGGGAGCTCGTTTCCGTCGGTGTCGACCACCCGCATCCGGACGCCTTCGATCGGGGTGCCGATCGAGCCGGGTTTGCGTTCCCGGTCGGGGTGGTTGAACGAGGCGACGGGGGAGGTTTCCGACAGTCCGTAGCCCTCGAGGATCATGCAGCCGAATTGCTTCTCGAAGTCGGTGATGACCTGGACCGGTAGGGAGGCACCGCCGGAGGCGCACAGCCGCAGACTGTCGGTGGCGGGTGCGGGTCCGTTCTGGGCGGCGGCGAGCACGGCGGAGTACATCGTCGGGACGCCCAGGAATACGGTGACACGGTCGCGTTCGATCACCTCGAGCGCCTTGTGCGGGTCGAACCGTGGGATCAGGGTCAGGGTGGCCCCGACGTGCACGGCGGTATTCAGTCCGCAGGTCAGACCGAAGACGTGGAACAGCGGCAGGCATCCCATCAGCACGTCGTCCGGTTGGAGGTCGAACAGGGTGCGCGCGCAGATCTCGGCGTTGCGTCGGAGACCGGCGTGGGTCAGTTCGGCGCCCTTGGGCTTGCCGGTGGTGCCCGAGGTGTGCAGGATAACGGCGGTGTCGGTCCCGGCGCGGGGCACCGGGGCGGCCTGTTCCGGCAGGTCTGCGGTCAGCTGCGCGAGGATCGTGTCGTCCACCAGCCACGACCTCACGCCGCCCGCGGCGTCCGCCGCCGCAGTGGCCTCGTCGGCGAACGCAGGGGTGGCGATCAGCGCCGCGGCGCCGGTGTTGGTCAGGTAGAACTCGATCTCGCGTGCCTTCAGCAGCGGGTTGATCGGGACGGCGACGGCGCCGGCCCGCAGGATCCCGTAAAAGGTGATCGCGAACGCGGGGGTGTTCGGCAGCATCATCCCGACCCGGTCTCCGGGTTCGATGCCTTCGCGTTCGAGCAGGGTGGCCACTCGGGCCGCGGCCGCGTCGAACTCGGCGAAGGTGAGGGTGTGGTCGTCGCAGCGCAGCGCGACGGTGTCCGCTCGGGTGTGCCCTGCCGAGACGAGGTTCTCGCTGAGATTGGCCGTCGGGCCGCGATCTGTGTTGCGCTCGGGTGTGGTCACGGCTGTTCCTCCATGGTGGCGTGGACTGGGGGCTGGGTCCGGGTACGGGTACGGGTGACGAAGAGGGTCAGGTGCCGGCGAGTCCCTCACTACGGACCCAGTCGGCGACCCGGGACATGCCCTCGTCGATCGAGACCAGCGGCTGGTAGCCGAGGGCCTTCTGGATCTTTTCGATCGAGTAGGTGGCAGGGCGGTTGAGCAGCCACATGGTGCCGGCACACAGGTCGCTTCGGTGGCCGAGGCGGCGCAGCAGGGTGCCGACCACGTCGGCGAGCGGGGCGGCGACCTTCATCGGCAGGGTGTGGATGGTGCCGTGGCACATCTCGGCCATCCGGCCGAAGAAGTCGGCGCAGCGGACGCCGATCCCGTCGGTGATGTTGAACACCTGGCCGGCGGCGTCGTCGGAGGCCACGACCAGCACCATGCCGTCGACGAAGTTGTCGATGTAGACCGGTGAGAAGATGCCGTTGCCGCCGTCGGGCAGCGGGAAGCCGGTGGGTTTGCGCATCTCCGCGATCGGGGAGCGCACCCACACCGAGCCCGGGCCCCACACGTCGCCGGGGCGGACCACGGTCACATCGATCTGGCCGGCACCGTGAGCGGCGAGGACGACCGCCTCGGAGTTGACCTTGGTGTCGGTATAGACGTCGCCGTTGACCTGGATCGGGTGGAACTCGTCGACGTCGTCGGGGAAGACGAAGCCGTACGCGGCCACCGAGGAGAAGTGCACGAATCGGCGCACCCCGGCGTCCACCGACGCCTGAAGGACGCGGCTGGTGCCGAGAACGTTGACCTTCCACGATTGTTCGAGCGGGTATGCAGCGCCGAGCAGGGCTGCAGTGTGGATCACCGTGTCGACGCCGTCGAGTTCGCCCTTCCATGGGTCCGGCTCGGTGATGTCGCCGGCGACCACGCCGTGTTCAGGGTCGGGGATCAGGTCGATGCCGCTGACCCGGGCGCCGAGTGCACGCAGCCGCCCGGCCAGGGCGCGGCCGATGAACCCGTTGGCGCCGGTGACGAAGATCTTCCGGCCCTCGAGCGACGGGGCCGGCCGGTCGGTCGATTCGGCGCGCATCAGGCACACACCCACGGAAGGTTGTTCGCGTTCCCGGTAACCAGTTCGCCCTGCGGTGGCACCACCGGTGGTGGGGGCGTGGCGCCGCTGGGCGGGGTTGCTGGGCACGGGGTAGTCGTCGAGATCATGGTGATTCCTGGGGTGCGTAGGGTCGACCCGACGGGTTGTTCAGTCGAGTCCGGTTGGTGTGCTGAGGGTGTCGTCGTTCACGAGCTCACAGTCGCCGGGCGGATGTCCATGTGACAGCCCGGCGGCGTCACAGTGACGCGTCGATGAGGATCTTCGCGTCGGTGGGTGAGGTGTCGAGGCGTTCGAACGCGTCGGCGACATCGTCGAGGCCGACTCGACCGGTGATCAGCGGCGTCGGGTCGATGTCACCGGAGGCCAGCAGTTCGAGTGTCCGGGCGAACTCCTCGGGTGAGTAGTACAGGCAGAACCGCAGGTCCAGTTCCTTCACGATCGCCTGCGCCGGCTCGACGGTGTCGGATCCGAAGTTGATGCCGGCCACCGCGATCCGCGACCCGGGAGGCGCGCCGGAGATCATCTGCTGCAGAAGTCCCGGTGCCCCGGTGCACTCGAAGCCGACGGTCGGTCGCAGGGGTAGCCGGCCGGCCACGGCGGTCGGGGGTGACATCAGCGCGGGGTCGTCGGTGGCCGCGGCCTGCATCCACGCCTGGTACGGCGAGTCGACGGTCGGGTCGACGGCGACGTCGGCACCGAGCTTCAGGGCGAAGGCACGCCGCTCCGGGGACAGATCGGCCGCCACGATCGGACCGACACCCCGAGCCTTGAGCAGCACGATGACGGCGAGCCCGATTGGACCGCACCCGAGCACCAGCGGCACATCGCCGACGGCGGTCTCGGCCCGGTTGAGCGACCGGAGCGCGACCGCGAGGGGCTCGGTGAGCGCCGCGACGTCGGTCGACATCTGGTCCGGCACCGGGATCAGTAACGCCTCGGAGAGCACCATGCGCTGTGCGTAGGCGCCGGGGGTGTCGGTCCCGCCGAATCCGAGCAGCACCGGCTGCTCGCGCATCAGGATCGGCATCGACACTACCCGGGTGCCCGGCGGGAGTTTCCGCTCGGTGTCCGGACCGTACGAAACGATCTCGGCGACGAACTCGTGCCCGAACACAATCGGCTTCGACAGGTCCAGCATAGGAGTACCGAACGCGCCGAGGGCAGCGCGGTTGAAGCCGTCGCCGTGGACCAGGCAGCTCTTGTCCGACCCGCAGATGCCACACGCGAGGACCTCGACCAGGACCTCACCGGAGCCCGGTACCGGCTCGGCGATCTCCTCGACCCGGAGCCTGCCGTCCTGCATCACCACCGCGCGCATCAGGCGTTGCCGTTCAACGCGCATCAGGCGTTGCCGTTCAAGAAGCCGGCGGCACCGCCGCCGATGAAGTTGACCGGACCGAGGTTCTGCTCGGCCGACAGGGTGCCGGTCAGGTGCCGGATCAGGGCCGCGTCGAGGATGGAGTGGAAGGTGCCGTCCTCGTTGAAGTTGATGTTCGCCCCGGTGACCCGGAACAAGGCGACCGTGTCTTCGGTATTGGTTTCTGGGCACGCCAGTGTGTGGACCGACGCCCCCGGCTCATACAGGTACGAACCCGCGGTCTGCTTCTGTTCCGGGTACTCCACGTAGTACCAGCACCCGCTGATCGTCCACGCGTCGACCGCGCCGGTGTGATAGTGCAGCGGGATCCGCGCACCGGGCGCGAAGGTGGCCAGCACTACCCACTCACCGTTCTCCAGATCCAGCCGCAGCGGCTTGAAGTGCACGCCCGGACCCAGTGAGTCCTTGATCAGCGGGATGTTCTCCTCGTTCACCGTCAGCAGCTCACCTTGCGGCAACGCCACCAGTGGCAACTGTGACCCGTTGGTCGTCGTCGCAGGGCCCGGAACGGTCGTCGAAGTCATGGGAGTCCCCTTCGTCGGTTGGTGGATGTGACTCACATCATTCCTGCCCGGGACACCTATTGATTGACTCTGTAGGACATGTTTTTGACATTGGGAGACGCTTCCGAGATGCCTCTTCACGACCGTGGCCGAAACGCCGGTTCACCTCCCAGGGCGCCGGTGGACCGCTGCCTGTTCCGCACCAGTGTGGGGCTCGTCCCGAACCAGCGCCGGCACGCTCTGGTGAACACGCTCTGTTCGGCGTAGCCGAGTTCGCGGGCCAGGTGGGACAGCGTCATATCGGTGCCACGCAGATAGTGCTGTGCCATCTCTCGGCGCACGTCGTCGACGAGCGCGGCGAAAGTCGTCCCTTCGGCCGCCAGTCGCCGCTGCAGGGTCTTGGGGTGCAGACGAAACTGTTGGGCGATCACCGGAAGGGAGGCCGATCCGGTCGGCAGGAGCTGACGCACCAACTCCCGCACCGGGGTGACCGTCCCGGATTCGCGACGGTCGATGACGGTGTCGAGATAGTCCAGCATCGCCCGGTGTGCCAGCTGGTCCCGGGCCAAGGGCCGGTTCAGGTCTCCGGTCTGGACAGTGAAACCCGCCCGTGGCTCCCCGAAGCGGGGGGTACAGGAGAAGTAGCGCAAGTAGTCGTCGCGGGAAGTCAATGGCTCGTGAGGGAGATGCACGGCGATCGGCGCGTAGGCGGGACCGAGCATGAAGCGCAGAACACGCAGCGCGATACCGAGCGAGAGTTCGATCACCTGCGGATGCGCCGGCGGGTGGGGGATCAGGACCTTGAACTCGAAGAACGCGAAGTCCGTGGCGGGAAGGGGGACGATCCGCGCCGAGACCGCGGGGCTGTAGGCGGCAAGGTAGTGCTCGAAGATCGTGAGCGCCTCGGCGACCGTGCCGGTGGTGCGCGCCGCGACGCCCACCGGTCCGAAAATCTCGATGCCTTGCCGCTGCGCGAGGCGCCGCCCGAAATCACTCGTGCCGGTGACCGCCGCGGCCGATTCCACCGCGTGGATCAACGCCAGATAGGTGACGAACGAATCGAACCGGCCGACGTCGGAAGCGCGGATCGCGGCGCGGTGCAGCAGCGCGTCCGGGTCCCCGCCCAGCTCCGCAACCAGGGAGGGATACCCGGTCAGGGACGTGCCTCGTATCAGCGACATGTCCCATATGGTCAAGAAACTGTCTCCTGAAGTCAATACACGAGTGCGTGCGGTCGAGCAGGATGTAGGTCACGTCGCTCGGCAACTCGGTTTACCGCCGCACGGGGCCCACCCTTGCCCGCGGGACGACACACCTCGGCCAGGGGTACGGACGCGTCATCCGAGCTCCCCCGCATCCGGGCCAACCCGCGGCATCCCTCCCGACATGTTGCTGTTGCCCCGCGTACCTCGACGAAAGGGTGTCCCCCATGGCCCACTCTGTCGGACTCTTGCTCCACCCGAACAGCTACGATCCGCAGCAGTTCGCTCCCGAGACCCGGCGCCCACGGCGGCTCCCGATCGACTGGTTCGAGGCGCGCGGCTAGCAGCGATTGCTGTAGGACGACCTGGACGCGGTGTGGGTGTCGGAGTTCCTGGGCTTCATCGAGCGGGAGGGGATCTTTGCCGCATTTCTTGACGCCCTTCGGAGTTCGCGGACGACGATCCGAGTGAAGAAAGCGGAGTAAGGAAGACGAATGCCAGAATCCCCCGAACGAACTGGATGTTGCGCCCCGCCACGCGCGCGCAGCGCGCGGGCCCCGATCGCCGAGCCGGGGCGCCGCACCCGCGGCGTTCCCGGGGCCGGAGGGGAGGGCGGGCCGTGGGTCCACCTCGACGGCGGGAAGTTTCTCATGGGTACCGTCGACCCCACCGGATTCCGAGACGACGGCGAAGGCCCGGTCAGGTCGGTATACGTCGATGCCTTCCGAATCGGGGCGTACGCGGTCACCAACGACCAGTTCGCGGCCTTCGTCGCGGCCACCGCCTACGTCACAGATGCGCAGCGGTACGGGTGGTCCTACGTGTTCGCCGGCTTCCTGCCCGCCCGGCTGCGTCGAATCTCCCCCCGTCCCGACCAAACGCCCTGGTGGTGCGGGGTCGAGGGGGCATTCTGGGCCGCACCGGAGGGGCCGGGCAGCGAGGTCGGCAACCGGGGCCACCATCCTGTCGTGCACGTGTCCTGGAACGATGCACAGGCGTACTGTGCCTGGGCCGGAGCCCGGCTGCCCACCGAGGCCGAGTGGGAGTATGCGGCGCGGGGCGGGTTGGTCCAGCAGCGATACCCCTGGGGCGACGAACTCGCTCCGGGCGGCGGGTACCGCTGCAACATCTGGCAGGGGACCTTTCCGACCAGGAACACCGCCGAGGACGGATACCGCGGCACTTGCCCGGTGGATGCCTTCGCGCCGAACGGTTTCGGTCTCTACAACGTGGCCGGGAACGTGTGGGAATGGTGTCAGGACTGGTGGGGCACCGACCATGGTGCCGACGGCTGCGTCAATCCCCGCGGTCCCGCGGTCGGCCCGGCACGGGTCATACGGGGAGGCTCCTACCTTTGCCACGATTCGTACTGCAACCGGTACCGGGTCGCTGCCAGAACCGCCAACACCGCGGACAGCACGACGGGCAACACGGGGTTTCGGTGCGCCGCGGACCCACGCTGACCGGCGCCGCGAGCTTTCGGACAGCACACGGCGGCGGGAGACCGGGCAGCGCGTGCTCGCTGTGCGCTCCCCGGGCCCCTGGCCGCTCTCGTTCACTGGGTGGCAAGCTGCGCCGCCAGCCGGGCCCGCTCGGCGCCGGGCTCGTCACCTTTGAGGGGGTCGGTTTCGAGTACGACACCGTGAATGGTGCCGGTGAAGCGTCCTGCGGCGGTGCCGTAGTGGTGCGAGACCGGTGATCCGTGGTCGGCACCGACATCGAGCCCGTCGCTGGTGTGGTACAGGTAGGGGACGGTGTGGGCGAGAACCGTCTCCCCGACGCACGCGTGGTCGACGTAGAGCCGCCCCACGCCGCCCTTGCCGACACCGCCCCCGTCGTAGGTGAAGTCGTAGCGGACGGTGTGCCGGCCCGGGGCCAATCGCTCAGAGGCGACGATTTCGTAGTGCTGCTTGTCGATCCAGCTGTAGTGGAACGCCGGGGCGCCGTCGCGGAGGTAGAGCGCCCAGCCGCCGAACCGGCTGCCCTGGGTCACCAAGGCCCCGCGGTCGCACTCTCCGACTTCGAGATCGACACACACGGTCCACGAGCAGTTCTTCGTGTCGGGAACGATGTTCTCGTTCATGTGGGACATCCCCGGGTACAGCGTCAGCGTGGTCCTGCCCTGCATGAGATGAGGACGGCCCACCGTGTCCGCGTTCAGCCGGGCCACCTTCCGGTCGTCGAGGGGAAAGACGTCGTATTTGGCGCCCTCGAGGAGGAACAGCTCCTTGAGCTGTTGCAGGCGTTCCGGCTCCGCGGCGGCGATGTTGTGCGCCTGACTGTGGTCGTCGGGGGCGTAGAGCTCCCAGTCGTCGTCGGCGAAACGGGGGGTGTCTCCGTCGAAGACCCAGGGGATGCCGTGCATCGTGCAGGCGGACCAGCCTTCGTGGTAGATGCCGCGGTTGCCGAACAACTCGAAGTACTGCGTGGTGTGCTGTTCGGGCGCGTCTGCGTCGTCGAAGGAATAGACCATGGAGACACCCTCGAGGGGTTTTTGAGCGATCCCGTTGACCGTGGTCGGCTCGGGCAGGCCCGCCGCCTCGAGCACGGTGGCCGCGACGTCGTTGACGTGGGTGAACTGGTAGCGGTTCTCCCCCGCGCTGTCGATCCCGGCAGGCCAGTGGACGATCAACCCGTTGCGGGTCCCGCCCCAGTGGGAGGCGATCTGCTTGGTCCACTGATAGGGGGTGTTCATCGCGTGCGCCCATCCGACCGGGTAATGGTTGAACAGGGTCGGGCCGCCGATCTCGTCGATCCGCTCGAGCATCTCCTCCACTGTGGCCGGCTCGAGGTTGTAGGTGGCGAACTCGTTGATGCAGCCGTGGGGTCCGCCTTCGCCGCTGGCCCCGTTGTCGCCGAGGATGTACAGGACCAGGGTGTTGTCGAGCTGACCCATCTCCTCGAGCGCGTCGACGAGTCTGCCGACCTGCTCGTCGGTGTGGGTGGCCATCGCCGCGTACGCTTCCATCATCCGGGCATAGAGCCGCCGGGCGGGTCTCGGCTGGTGGGCCCACGCACCGATCTCTTCCGGACGGGCGCTCAGCTCGGTGTCCGCGGGCAGGATGCCCAGCTGCTTCTGCCGTGCCAGGGTGCGTTCGCGTTGGACGTCCCATCCGTGATCGAACCGACCCCGGTAGGACTCGAGGTAGGCCGCCGGAGCTTGGTGCGGTGCGTGCACGGCCCCGAACGACACGTAGGTGAAGAACGGTTTACCGGGTGTCAGGGTCTGCTGGTGGCGGATGTCCGCGATGGCTCGGTCGGCGATGTCTTCGCTCAGGTGGTAGCCCTGTCCGTGGGGTGTCGCGACCGGGGTGGTTCCTTCGAAGAGGGTGGGGAAATACTGGTCGGTCTCCCCACCCATGAAGCCGTAGAACTTCTCGAAACCTTCTCCGGTCGGCCACCGGTCGAAAGGACCGGATCGGCTGAGTTCCCAGGTCGGTGTCTGATGCCACTTTCCGAAACAGCCGGTGCTGTAGCCGTTCAGACGCAGCATCTCGGTGAGGGGGGCACACGAGTCGGGCCGTGAGGAGGTGTATCCGGGCTGCGCGGTGGCCACCTCGGTGATGCCTCCCATTCCGGCGGAGTGGTGGTTGCGTCCGGTCAGCAACGCCGCCCGAGTCGGCGAGCACATCGCAGTGGTGTGGAACCGTGTGTATCGCAGCCCCCCGGCGGCCAGGCGCTCGGCCACCGGCATCCGGCACGGGCCCCCGAAGGCCGACGACGCACCGAAGCCCATGTCGTCGAGCAGGATCACCAACACATTCGGCGCGGAGGCGGGTGGGCGCAGCGGCTCCAGGGGATCGGGGACTGCCGCGTGCCGGACGTCGACGGGTGCCGGCCGGGGGCGACGCGGCAGGGTGATCGGCAAGCTGGTGCGATAGCGGGTGTCGGCCATCGGGCATCCTTTCGGAAGCAGGAGAAGTGATCGAGAAGCCGTAGGCCTCGATCGTGCGGGCCCGGACACCCCAGGTACTTGACTCCACACGACAGATAGTTGATTTCCGGCGACGAGGTCTTCGAGGATGGAGTGCATGTCGGTTATCCGTGGTTCCGTCCTGGCCGGCTACCGAGAGTTCGTCGCCGAGCTGGGGGCGGACCCGGACACCCTGCTGTGCGCTGCGGGTCTGCGCCCCGCCGACGCCGGGAACCACGAGGTGTTCATTGCCTACCGCAGCCACATCCGCGCGGTCGAGACCGCGGCGACGGCAACCGGCACGCCCGATTTCGGTCGGCAACTCGCCGCTCGCCGCCAGGGCATCGAGATTCTGGGACCTTTGGGAGTCGCGCTGCGCACCGCCGCCACGGTCGCCGATGCCCTGGCCATCGCCGCCAAGTATTTGTCTGTCTACGGACCGGCGATTGCTGTGTCGATAGAACCGAACACCCGCGAGGGGCAAGCGTTCTACGAGTTCCGGATTCTCATGGATCGGTTGCCGCCACACCCGCAGACACTCGAGCTTGCGCTGGGAGTCTCGTTGAAGGTGTTCCGTTTCCTGCTCGGACCGCAGTATCGGCCCCTGGCCGTTCATTTCCCGCACCGGCCGCTCACCGGCTGCGAGGAGTACCTGTCCTACTTCGGCAGCGCTGTCCACTTTCAGCAATCCCGCGCGGGATTCACCCTGCGGACCGGCGATCTCGCCCGCCCCCTGAGTCACGATCCCACGGCCCACCAGGCGATCCAGCTCTACCTCGACACCGTGATCCCGGACGGCGCCTCGGACCCCCTTGCTCGTGCCGCCGAACTGATACGTCGACTGCTGCCCACGGGGGTCACGGTGGAGATGATCGCCGCGCAGTTCGCGATGCATCCCCGCACCCTGCAACGACGACTGGAGATGTGTGGCCTCACCTTCACCCACCTCGTCGACGACGCCCGACGAGGTGTGGCCGAACGTTATCTGCGGGACACGGATCTGAGTTTGTCCCATATCAGCAGAGAACTCGGCTACTCCGAACAGAGCGTCTTCACCCGGGCCTGCCAGCGTTGGTTCGGCGCCGGCCCCCGGGCCTACCGCCGACAACTCCGCGGAGACGACGCCCACTCCTCGACCGGAGGCCTTCCGTGGCCTTCCGCGGGGCACCCACGACCGTCTGGGCTCTGAAGTCAAAGAACAGTCGCGCCACGTCAAGTGATGCGTGAGATGCAGGTCACACAATAGGGGGGTTCCGCGGCGGCCGCGGCCACGCTGCATCCTCGTCGAATCCTCCTGCATTCTGGAAGGACTGTCATGTCTCATGCGCCCGTTCACTCCGAGCAATCGACCGCAGGGGAAGGACCGATACTGCCCCGGACGCGGTTGTTCGGGTGGGCCATCGGCTTTCTGGCATCGAATACGTTCCTGGTCCTGCCGGGACTGCTCCTGGTGATCTATCTGACCAACACCCTCGGCGTCGCCGCCGCCGTGGCCGGACTGGTCGTTGCGTTGCCGAAGCTGTGGGACACGGTGCTCAGTTTCTGGGTGGGCGCGGCCAGCGACCGCGAGGCCGCCCGCACCGGAGGGCGTCAACGGATGATGCGGCTCGGCGCGGTCAGCCTGCCGGTGTTTTTCGTACTCACCTTCGCCTCACCGTTCACCGGCAACACCGGCGCCGTGTGGGTCCTGGTGATGTTCCTGTTCGCTTCGACTGGATACTTGCTGTTCCAGGTGCCGCAGATGGCCCTCACCGCCGAGATGACCGACTCCCCGCTCGAACGAACCCGGATCATGACCTGGCGGTCGTTGTTCTTTGTCGTCGGCCTGCTCATCGGTGGCGTCCTCGCGCCGAGACTCGTCGGAGAAGGAAGCATGGCGTCCTACCGCACGATGGCGATGACGGTCGGGATCGGTCTTCTGATCGCACTCGTCGTCCCTGTGCGCTCGACACGCTGGGTGCGCTCGGGTTCGGGTAGCCAGGTGCTCGGCCTGCGCGGTTCCCTGGCAATCGCCCGGGGCAACAAGGCGTTCTTCCTGTTGCTGACCATCTACATCCTCATGGTGATCGTTCAGACGATGACCCTCACCGGCATGCCCTACGTCGCCGCCCACTACCTGGGCGGTCAGTCGAAGACAGCCGTGCTGTTCTTCGCGCTCACCGCGGCGAGCGCCTTATCGACCCCGCTGCTGGGGCACTACACCCGCCGGCTGGGAAAGCCCCGCATGCTCACCGTGATGGTCTGGATGTGGTCGATCACCGGAGCCGCGTTCTACCCCGCCGTGAAATCGGGACTGCTCGCCACGATCGTCGTCGCAGCCCTGATCGGCGTAGCAACAATGGGAATGCAGATCTCGCTGTTCTCCATGCTGCCGGACACCATCGCCGCCGACACCGCACGGACGGGACGCGACCAGGCCGGCGCGTTCACCGGACTGTGGACCGCGGCAGACAACGGCTCCCATGCCGTCGGACCACTGTGCTACACACTGGTTCTCGTTGCCGCGGGGTATGTCTCATCCACCCACAAGATCGCCCAGTCGAGCACCACACTCGAAGGCATCCTGCTCGGATTCTCCGTGATCCCGGCGTGCCTTCTTCTTATCCTGCTTCCCCTCATTCGCCGCTACGCCCGGACCGACGCCGGCCGCCTGGGTGCCCGGACGAGATAACCGAACCATATCGAGCGGACCACCCGCACAGGCCGCGGGACCACAGAGCTGGTCAATGATGAGGCGTTTTGGGCTTTGCGTGCAGGGCCAGGAAATTTCGGAGAATCATACCTCTCCGTATTCTGCAGAATTCGAGGTGCCGCCCCAGGGGCTCTGCGTTCCCACCCCGCTCTGGCCTCGTTACGCCGGCAGGGGTCAGCTCACCTCGGTTGATCCCGAGGTCACGGCCGCGGCGCGCAGCTCGCGGAGTTCGGTGCGCAGTTCCTCGGCACGTTCGCGGGCGGCGTCGACCTGAGCGCGGGCCGCGGCGGTCTCGGCGCGGGCGGCCGCGAGATCGGTGCGCACGGCCTCGGTGCGCTCGCGCTCGGCGGCGACCTCGGCGCGGGCGGCGGCCAGGTCGACGTCGAGTCGGCCCACGGTGGCGGTGGCCTGCTCGGCGGCGGCGCTGAGCCGGGCGAGCTGATCGCGCTGCTGTTCGACCAGGGTCTCGAGGTCGGCGGTGCGCCGACGGTGCGCCGCGTCCGAGTCCTCGAACCGGGTCGTCCACGCGTCCAGGGCTGCGGTGTGGTCGGCGCGCAGGCGCTCGAGTTCACTCTGGTGCTCGCGGCGGGCCGCGGCGAGTTGTGCGGTGGCGTCGTCGGCCTGCGCGAGCGCGGCGGCGGCGGCCGCGTCGGCGTCGGCGCGCTCGTCGAGGGCGGTGTCGAGTTGTTCGCGCAGCGCTGCGATCTCGGCGGCGGCGTCGGCGCGGACCTTGTCGGCGTCGGCCTGGACCCGGCGCAGGTGCGCGTCGAGCGCAGCCGGGTCGGACAGCAGCGCGGTGGCCGCGGCGATCGAAGTGGCCACCTCGCTCAGGCGTTCGAGAGCGGCCTGGGTTTCCTGCCGCAGCAGCGGCACCGCCTCGGCCAGTGTGGTTATGGCCGCCGCCGGATCGGTGGGGGTGGCCGCGGCGAGCCGCTCGGCGCGGGCCGCCTGCTTCTGTCGTTGCCGCCAGGCCCGGACCCGATCCGCGTCCGAGGCGTACTCGCGGCGCCGCCCTCCCCTACTGCCCTCGGTCATCGCCCCGCCCTTTCCCGCTCGCGCCTGAGTCACGATCGATGCTACCGTACGTATCGTTTCGTACGTAACATGATACGTACGAAACGATCGCGCCGAACAGTCCGATACGCGGCCGGTGGGCGAGACCGCCCTGTTCCTTCTCGCGGGGCTCCCGGCGGTGGCCGCCACCGTGGGGCGGTTCGCGGGGATGGGTCAGTCAGCACGCCGGGTCAAGACCGCCCAGGAGGCAGTCGTCGACGGCGGCCGCGATGGTGGCCTGGTGTTCGTAGTCGTCGATCCACTCGAGGACTCCGTCCGGGCTGTCGTGGCCGGCGCTGAGGCCGATCCGGAAGCGGGTGTCGATGTGCAACCGCAGGTACGGCGACGGGTGCCCGGTCCGGTGGGTGGCGGCCGTGAGGCGGCGCAACGCGGCGGCGCCGGCGAGCACGGCGTCGACTTCGGTGGCGGCGGTGCCGGATTCCTGCGCGACGGCCGGATCACAGGTGACGGTCCAGGTGTGCACGAGCGGTTCCCTTCTTCTGGTCGGTGCAGCGTTTCGGTGGATGCCAGTGTGTCCGGCCGCCCGGCCCCGACCGGGGCGCAGACGGGCAGCGGGCCCGGTCCTGTGGAGAACCGGGCCCGCTGTGGACAACTCACCGGGGAGTCAGCGCCGTCCGTCGAGGGCGAGGGCCTTGTCGTCGGCCGGGAGCAGCACCGACCGGGCCACCTGGACGGTGCGGGCGAGTTCGGCGGTGAAGGCGCGGTGCCCGGCGCGGTCGAAGAACCGGAAGGTCAGCGGTCCGGCCTCGACGTCGACCCAGTGGATGTGGCGGCGACGCTGCGGATCGAACGCCCCGCCGGGGGTGATCTTCGACTGCGGCACCGTCGACCAGTGCACCGTCACCACGTGCTCGTCGGCGGCGAAGCGCTCCGGGCGCAGCAGGAACTGCTCGGGCAGCACCGTCGTCACCCCGTCGGCGACCGGGCGGCGCAGCACCGCCACCAGAGCGCGGACGACGGCGAGGTCGGTGAAGACCATCCGCACCGCGCCGACGGTGGCGAACACCGCCGCGCTCGCGGTCAGTGCGCTGGTCACATCCAGCCGCACCTGCTGCGACGCTCCTGCGATCATGATTGTGGTGCGGGTGGTCACACTCGGAAAGCTCGGGGTCTGCGGCGCGGTCATGGCGACCTTCCTGCTCGAGGTGAGAACCGGCGCGGGTCCGCCTGTTCTTTTGCCCTTCTGGCAGGGAGCATTTGGACCGGCATGAGGGCCGTGGAGTGCAACCTCTGGGACGGAAAAATCTCGCCGGAGCGCAGCGGAGGAGAGAATTTTCCGGGCCGTCAGGCCGCGCAGCGCCCAGGGGTTGCGCGCAGCGGACCGCCGGTCAAAATCGGAGGCCAGAAGGGCAAATCAGGCTCTTGGGCAGGGCGGAGCGCAGCGGAGCTCGATTGTAGGGTCTCGAGAACCTTGGCCAGATCTCACGGAAGATGGCCACTCGATGGCCAGCTGGCCATCTGGGTGAGATTGTCTCGGCGTGGCTGCGTGGTGGGAGCGGATTGCGGGTGGATGATCCAACCGAGTACTTCCGATGCGGGGAGATACCGCGATGGGGAACGCTACGGTCGCTGGATCGGCGAGAACGCGTGCCGAGTCATCGAATCTGGGTGCGGCGCAGCTGTCGCGCCAACACGTAGGGGACGGCGCCGAGGAAATCCGACCGCTGGATGAGGTCGCGGTCGATGATGTCGTTACCTCCGCGCCGTGGCGGACTTTTCGCTGGTATGGAGGTCAGCAGCATTATTCGGGCACCTATTGGGCTGCGACCGAGTCCGATCATGTGATCTACGAATCACGGCTGGAGCTGGCACGGCTACTTTTCGCGGACTTCGATGTGGGGGTGCAGCGCATTGCCGCGCAGCCGTTTCTGCTGAGGTGCCCGGTCGACGGCAAGGAACGCCGGCACATTCCGGACTACGACTGGTGGCCCTCGCGCTACGGAAACTCGAGGTGGGCCGACCCGTTGTTGTTCGGCGCCGCGGCATTGCTGATCCTCGCCGTCGTAGGGGTGGTGTGGGCGGTGCGGACCTTGTATGTCATCGGCGCGGACCGGCGGTGGTCGTGGTGGATCCTGTCGGCACCGGCGGTCTACTCGCCACCGCCGCCGCGGTGATGCTGGCGCCGCGACCGTCGTTCGACGACACACGTGCAGAGTTCGAGCAGGTGGCGCGCGAGTTGTTGGCCGATCCCGAGCCGCTCCACAGCTACCTCGAGATCGGCCGGTTCGACATCCGCACCGCCATGTCGGGCGACGACGGCGTCGTCTACTTCATCGAGGACGGCGGATTGGGACTGACCGTGAGCAGCGGGTGGGCGTATTCCCCCCATGGTGTCCCTCCCGGTTTCGACGATTTCACCGCGACCCATCTCGGCGGGCCCTGGTACGAATTCGTATCGGTATGGCGGACATGACTGTCCCGCTGTCCCGCAGCGAGATCGATCACCGACGACAGCGGGCGTCCTCCCGGCACCGCCCAAGGCCAGCGAAATCGTGCTCGCCCCTGCTGTGGCTCGGTGACACACTGACCTCATGGGCGCGGTCGGCGATGTCGCAGTATCGGTGCTCCAAGCGGCGGGCGTGACACTGACGGCGGGGCTCACCGATTCCGAGATCGATTCTGTTCATGCTCGTTTCGGGGTGGGTTTCGCCCCTGATCATCTGGATCTGCTGACAACGGCGATGCCCGTCGGAAAAAGGTGGCCGAATTGGCGTGATGGCGACGACGCCGAGCTCAAGCGCATGCTGGACTGGCCGGTCGACGGCTTCGTGTGGGACGTGCTCCATCAGTCCGTACTCTTCTGGCCGGCGTCGTGGGGCCCACGTCCGACAGATGCGGTCGAGGTCGAGCGGACGGCTCGCACGAATCTCGCCCAGTGGCCGGCGCTGGTGCCGATCTACGGACATCGATATCTACCGGCGGCGCCGGCACCACCGGGGTGTCCGGTCTTCTCGGTGTATCAGACCGATGTCATCTACTACGGCCCGGATCTTGTCGAGTACCTGCGAAACGAGCTGAAGGTTGGGGCGATGCCACGGCAGGAGTGGACGTTCAGGCAGCGGGTGCCGTACTGGTCGCAGTTCGTCGAGGTGGCCAACCGCGCCGAGTGCATGTGATCCGACGACATCTGGCCCTGCTAGTCGAAAATGTCGACGGCGATTCTTGCCGGGTCCGGAAGGGGCGTGACGCGGAACCGGGGGTACTCGGTGCGCAGCCCGACGAAGGATTGGGTGGCTCGCTCGTAGTTCGGTGTCAGGTACACCTCGACCACGCTGTGGGCGGTGGACTCGGCCAACGGATTCGGTCCGCTGTACGCGGCGATCCCGCTCTCGGCCGAGGAGACCGTGTCCAGGAAGGAAACCTGCAGAATCGATCGTCCGTTGATGCGCCGCGAGGTGTGTTTGCCCCGTTCGGTTGCCTCGGCCACGTACTCGGCCCGCCACAGCGGTGCGTAGGTGCCGCCGAAGACGTAGACGATGCGGTCGAAGCCGTCGTGCCGTTCGATGTGCACACCGCTGGCCGTCACCCCGGCGAGTGTCGGCGTCACCGTCGTCGGTCCGTTCGCACTGGTAGGAACCTCGGACGGCCCCGGGGTGGTGGTCGGGACGGTGGGCACGGGGATGGTGGGTTCGGCGGTAGGCGCCGGAAATGGGGGTGGGACCTGCGGAGACAGGGCACCGGCGCCGGACTGGGCCGACGGGACCCGGTCCCAGGGGATCGAGGCGGCGTCGGGGCTACCGCCCGGTTCGTCGGTGGACTGACAGCCTGCAGCCAGGAGGAAACAGGCGACCGCCGCGAACGGCAGCAGCCCGCGTGGTCCGCCCTTCATGATCTCCAGTATCGGCCGATCGCCACGAAATGTGACACGCCCGGAACGGCCTCGGTCCCGCCGGGCGCCGACGTCACGCGGCGGCAACGGCCGATGACGGTGGTCGGCAGACCGGGTGACCGCGCAGCATCGCCCACAACACGTTCGATCTGCGTCCGGCCGGGGCGAGGACGGCCTGGGGGTGGCCTTTTCCTTTGCGGCGTTTCCCCGCCCGCGCCGAAATAGGATGGCGGGACCGGTTTCCGGGATTGGGGGACGTATGGATCTGCAGCGCGGACGACGCGGAACCGAGGGGCGGGGCGGGGTGCGTGTGTTGTGGCCGTATGTGCGTGAGCATCGCCGGTTGCTCGGAGCGGCGGTGGTGTTGTCCATGGCCGCCGGCGGACTGAGTCTGGTGCAACCGGTGCTGGTGGGCCGGATCATCACCGCGGTGGGTGACGGCGCCCCTCTCGACGGTCTGGTGTGGGCACTGGTCGGACTGCTCGCCGTCGGCGCTGTCCTCGGCACCGTCGAGTACTACCTGCTGCAACGGACCGCGGAAAGCGTGGTGCTCACTGCCCGCACCGAGCTGATCAGCCACCTGCTGCGGTTGCCGATGAGCGAGTACCGCAGCCGCCATGTCGGCGACTTGGTCTCCCGGGTTGCCTCGGACACCACTCTGCTGCGCGCCGCACTCACCGATGGCCTGGTCGAACCCCTCGGCGGGATCCTCGTCCTGGTCGGATCCCTGATCGCGATGATGCTGCTCGACCCGGTCCTGGCCGTGGTCACCGTCCTCGTCGTGGCGATCGTGGTCGCCGCGTCACTTCAGGTCACCCGGCGACTGAGAGCGTTGACGTTCGAGACCCAGTCCCGGCTCGGGGACCTGACCGGCGACCTGAACCAAACCCTCTCGGCGATCAGCGTCGTCCGCGCCACGGGTGCCACCGACCGCGCCCAGGCCCGGCTCGGCGACCGGGTCCGATCCGCGTTCGATGCCGGCATCCGCGCAGCTCGATCCGGCGCAGCGATCCAACCACTCCGGCAGATCACCGGGCACGCCTCATTGCTCGTCGTCCTCGGCGTCGGTGGTTACCGGGTGGCCACCGGTCATCTGACTGTCGCCGAACTGGTCACGTTCATCCTGTTCATGTTGTTGTTCATGGGCCCGGTGAATACCGCCTTCACCGCGGTGCAGTCCGTCGCCGCCGCCCTCGGCGCCCTGCAGCGCATCACCGACATTCAGCAGATCTCCGCCGAGGACGCCACCGACACCATCCGGCACCGGCAACTCCCGGCACCGTCGCAAGCACCGATGCTGCGGTTCGATCGTGTCCGGTTCGAGTACCGTCCGGACCAGCTGGTCCTCGACTCGGTCAGCTTCGCCGTCGTCCGCGGCTCCCGGACCGCGATCGTCGGGCTGTCCGGTGCCGGCAAATCCACCATTCTGGCCCTGGTCGAGCGGTTCTACGAGGTCGATGACGGCCGCATCGACGTTGCCGGGGCAGACATCACCGACCTCCCGCGGTCCGTGCTGCGCTCGCATCTCGGGTATGTGGAACAGAACGCCCCCGCGGTCTCGGGCACCGTCCGCGACAACCTCACCCTCGCCGCACCCGCGGTGACGGACGAGCAGTGCTGGACAGCCCTGGCCACAGTCAACCTGCGCGACCGGGTCGCCACCGAGGCCGAAGGGTTGAACACGCAGATCGGCGAGCACGGCATCCGCCTGTCCGGGGGTGAACGGCAACGGTTGGCGATCGCACGCGCACTGCTCGCCCGACCACCGCTGCTGCTCTTGGACGAGCCGACTTCCAGTCTCGACAGCCGCAACGAGGAGATCTTCCAGACCGCACTCGAAGCCATCGCCCCCGACCAGACCGTCGTCATCGTCGCGCACCGGCTCGCGACGGTGAAGAACGCCGACCAGATCATCGTCCTCGACCAGGGGAAGGTCCGGGCGGTGGGTACCCACAACGAACTGCTCGGCACCAGTGAGCTCTACCGCGAACTCGCGCACCACCAACTGATCGGTACCCCCAACTGAACCATCCGTGGTATCCCACCTCCATACAGAACCGGGGGTCACGGGCCGAGGTTGACGGTCAGGCGCGCCAATTCCAGTGCCACCGCACACAGGTCGAACCCCGCCGCAGCCGACCCGTTCTGAACGCGCCAGGTGGTGACCGCAGTGGCGGCGGCTGAGACCACGCAGTCACCGGAGTCTGGCCGGATTCGGTCATAGATGGTCGTACACCACGACCTCCCGCGATCTCGGAACAATCTTTACGGGCTACGTCGTGTCGGGCCGCTGCCGAAGAGTGCGCCCGGCTCGCCGTTCCCAGCACCGGCTCGCCCCGTGAAACGGTAGCGCCAAACTGAAGAAGTGCCGGGAAATTGAGACAGAACACGGGGCCTCACCGCGAGACACTCGACACACGCGCCGGTCTCAGCTACTCAAAATGCCAGCGGCCGAGACCCTACATCGATTCGGTGTGCGCCGCAGGCGCACCACGGACCACGGACCACGGACCACGGACCACGGACCACGGACCAGGGTCGACAACGCCCCTGTCCGCGGCGACCGGCGGTGCGCGCCATGAGATCACGGCCGCGAAGGCTCCTGCACACCCACCAGGGCGGAGCCCCCCTTCCTCTGGAGCGAGGCAGCAGCCGTCGTGCCGGCGGCGCAGCGTGCTCGTCCCTCTCCCCTGCGCCGGTGTCGCTGGGGCATGTCGACCGGGTGACGGCCCGACGGCAGAGCCTCTCACGGGACGGGAAGGCTGTAGCCGACCGAGGCCGGTCTGCCAGGCCGTTGCCGTCCGGAAAGGCCCCAGCGAGAGGGTGTTTCCGGACGGACCGCGGCGCACGGAGCCTGGGAGGCACCCGCTCCGCACGTTATAGCGCTACAACGCCCGAATTGGTGCCGAGAGACGTCCCCGTTCCCGCCGGGCGCCACCATTGCAAAGGTAGTTCCTGGGGAGGACACCGCCACTGCCACCGCCCCCGCAGCGGGTGAGGTTCGCCGTGGGCGCGGCGGATGGCGGTACGCGTGCGTTCTCCTGATCGACGTGAATCCGACCTTCGGGCGCGCGCCGGCAGTGCGCGTACCGACGTCGTGGGCGGCACTGGAGGCTGTGCCGGGGGTGTTGCTCCGGTCGGGGTTACAGGTCGAACAGGGAGAATTGGGCGGCCTGGGCGCCGGTTTCGGTGTCGCGGCGGTGCCGGTCGGCCATGGCGCGGGCGAGGTCTTCGGTGCAGCCGAGTTCGGTGGCGACCTCGCTCCAGTCGTGGCCGTCGTGGCGCAGCTGCCACGCCCACTGGTGCAGCTGTTCGTCCATCTCCATGCCGGGCGCCCCCTCGATGACCCGGGGCCTCTCGCCCCTTGACTCGTGAGCTGCCGCGACCGTAACCGAGGCAGCACGGGCTCCCCGGGAGGCGCGCCGAGCAGGCTCAGGCCAGGTTGGGAGCCGTGCGTGGCCCGTGCCGGCAGGACCGGCCACGGCGCGCAGCGAGCCCGCGACAGCGTCGACGGAAAGCCGGTCTAGACCAGGCAGGCCGCGGACCACCGGCGGATTCGGGGCGGAAGGGCCGCGGTGATCGGCGACAATGCCGTAGGCCGAACCCGGAGGAGAAGGTGCTACGGGCAATCGTGGAGATCTCCGTCGACGAGACGAAGACCACGCACTACCTGATCTGCGCGGTGGTGGCGCCCTCCGAGGATCCGACTCCCGGCCCGCACGACGATGCGGGCGTCGAGGCCGAACGGCCGAGGCCGGTTGCACCGCCGCGACGAGCGCCCGAAAGAACCGGCGGCGGATCGTGGCCGCCTTCGCCCGCACACCACCGATCCGGCAGGCCCACCTGTTCACCGCGCCGATCGCCGGTCGCCCGCACCGGCAGGTCCGCGACCGGTTGCTGGCCGCGGTGGCGGTGCACAGCGCCGAGCTGGGAGCGCGCCGCATCCTGGTCGAATCCTGTGCCCCGGACACGCAGGATCTCGCGGCGCTCACCGGCGCCCTCCCCCACATCGGGGCGCCCACGACGGTCCGGGCGAGGGTGGACCGCGGACACGCGCACGAGGTGCTGTGGGCCGCGGACCTGATCGCCTACGCCGACACCGCGGGCGGGCAGCTGCGGCGCGCGATCGACTCGCTGGTCACCGCGGCTCGGGTGCGGTAGACAAGCGCACAGGCCGGGCGACCACGCACAATGTGCGGGCTCCCGGCCTCACTTTCCTTTGGCTCTTCGCCAGGACACCCTCGACGATAGCGGGCCACTCCCCTCGCCGCCCCGCACCACACCTTCAACTGCGACCACAACATCCCGGACCGGACCGTCACCGTGACACCGGCTTCCGCACCACACGGACCCCAGGGATGCTCGACACGGCGAAGCACGACCGTCCCGGTCGCCGCCATCCGCCCCGGGGGCGCTGCAGCCTCCAGGTAGGCCGGTGCCCCGGCGGCGGGGGGTGTAGCGCCGGGGCACGCGGGCCCCGCACGTCCGAGGGGACCGTGCGCGACCGAGGGCAACACTACACAGAACCACCGCCGCCTCATGCTTGTCGGCGGGATGTCGGACCGGGCGCCGCACGCGGCCCGGTGAGCGCTCCGGCACCCCACGCACCGGGGCGTTCGCTTTCTCTCAGGGCCACCGCACCCCCGGCCGCGGCGGCCCGACATGGGGCGGGGAGCCGATGGTGATCTCGCAGGTGGCTGGCGGTAGGGACACAGCCTGGCGTGCGCTGATTCCGGTCGAGTCAAGGCTAGTGGCAGAGCCACTCGGTACGCACCCCTGCAGCGACGGCCAGGTCGACGAGCGTGCGGAGTCAGGAACGTTTCGGGCGGGGGTTGATGGTGTCGCTGTCCCACTGCACGCTCATCTCGGGCCCGACCTCGAACGCTTCCAGCTCGGAAGATGCGAGGATCGCCTCGACACACTGTCTAGACCCGCCCACGTAGCTGGCCATCAGGTCGATATTCGTCGCCACGCACCACGCGCGGTCCTGCGGCCACCACAGGTTCGGTGCGAGCAGAGTGCGGAACCAGTTCTCTGCTGCGGTGATCGCATCGGCGATCAAGAACATTCCCATCCACCCTGCCTGCATGCGTCCGGCGTGTTCACGGACATCGTCGAGGATGGTGTTTCCTTCCCATATCGCGAACCAGCACTGGTCCGGGGTCGTGGTGAGGGGGGTGAGCACGGCGATCAGGGCGCGGGCAGTAGGGCCGTCCAGCTTTCCGGTCTCCGGGCTTTCGTCCCATAGGCCCGGCTGCCCTCGGCCCAGGCTCGTGGCGGTAGTGATGAAGTCCCATTCCATCAGTGGATGCGCGGTACGTCCGTTCGCCTCCGCCACCTCGTGCCAGGTGATCGGCTCAACCTCATCGGCTGCAGGACCGGTCCGTCGATGAGCCGGAGGGAAGACGCGGGCGTATGCCTCGAACACCGGCGGCACCACATCGCCGACCAAGGTGCCGCGATGGCCGTCTGCGAATCGCGACAGCCCCTCGTGCACCCAGGCGCCGGCCGATACATCCTGCTCGAAGCTGTCCGCGGTCCACACGAACCGTAGCCTGCCAAGATCTCGCCGGGACCGCAGGCGAATCTTGACCCCGCTTGTTGCTGTCACGGTCCTGTGCCGGGAACCCCGAGGTGGGAGCGAGGAGCTACTGGCCGAACGTGAAACACAGGTGGACGTTGACGAGTTCTTTTACACGCTTGCGGATCCAGATCCCTCCGGATCCTCTTTCGCGGGCCATTGCACCCCGACCTGCACCGGGCCGGTGTGCGAGGGCTCCAGGATCTCGACTGCGCGCTCGCGGCACGTCCAGGTACGGTGACCCCCGGCGCCGGGTGTGCAGTCGCACGGGATCCATCCCACCAGAACCGTGTTCCGCGTGAGCCGGTGCCCCGCCGGGCACGCTTTAGGCGCTCGCTCGTACCGTGCCACACCCCCATGATCGCACACTTGTTCGAAAGCGCCTGTTACGATGGGGCTCGACGCCGGGACTGTGGGGGAAGCACAGTCCCGGCGTCACTGTTTTCTGCGCCCTGCCCTTCCTGTGTTGCGGCCCCCGGTTCGTTCGGCGGCAAGCGCCTACCCGCACGGCACAACGCGTGGCCCGGGTGAGGTCTGGTCACACCGACACCAGCTGCTCCTCACGTGCGTTGATCACGTCGAGCGGAAGCGGCACCACCGGCGGGATCTCGAAGCCTTCGGCGTAGGCGGCGTTCTTGAAACGCTGCCAGCGCCGACACACCGTGGACGGGGACGGCGTGTCCTCCAGCTCGACGGCCACCTGCGCATAGGTCAGCTGCGGGCGGTCCAGCAGGATCGCCGCGACCTCCTTCTCCTCACTGCGCAGCGTGCACCCGGCCAGGAACTCGCGCAGGCCGTCGACCGTCTGCGAATAGCCACCGGACGTCGGCGCCAGGTTCGGCTCGGGCGATGTCTCGAGCGGGGCCATGCCCTGCACGACGGCCTCCCCCGGTGCATCCTCGCCGCGGCGCCCGGTGCCTTGCGGCTGCACCGTTGCAGGCTCGGCGGCAACGGCGGAGACATCGGTGTGCACGCGTGCACCGGGGTACTGCACGTCGTGCCCGACGAGTGTATCCACCGCGGCCTCGTGCACCTCCGATGCCCCGGGTGTGCTCGCCGGCTGCTCCCCGTGGGTCATCAGGTGCGCGTCGTGCACCGCCTCGTTGTAGCGGCCGCGTTCGACGGCCAGCGCCCGCACGATCGTGGTGAACAGATGCAACAGCGCCAAAAACAACAACGGCACGATCATCGCAATGCAGGCGGCAATGGCAGCCGGTTGCGGCTGGTACCCGACATCGACACCGGCCGCGGCCTGCGCGTGCCGCTGCCCGGCCAGCCGGAAGGCGTGGTAGCCGTTGCCGGCCACACTCAGCAGGACCGTGCCCGTGGCCAGGGCCTTGCAGTACCGGCGGGCACCGCGGAACTCGTCGTCGGTCCCCAACGCAACCAGAGCCAGGGCGGCGGCCGCCTGTGCCACGTCGAGTGCCACCGGCGCCATCCAGGCCAGTTCCGGACGCACACCGATTTCCAGGGTGAGCTGACGCAACGCGTCGAACGACAGGGTGAACGCCAGCGCTGCAAGCACCAGCGTCATCGCTGCAACAGCACCGAGGGCCGTGGTCTTCGAGTGCAATCGTCGGCGTGCACCTGCGGACTGTGGCTGACGTTGCGCAGCGCGAACGTTAAGGTCATGCATGATCGGTATTTCCTTTGCTGAGGTAGCCGGTCACGGAGTCCCGTTGGATTGCAGGTCGAGCGGGACTCCCCCTCTTTATGGCGCTAGAACGTTGAAACGCTATGCAGCTAGAGGCGGGGCCTGCCTTGATTGCCAGTTTCAGGCGCCGATGCCCGGATCGCGGTGATCACCTGGTCGGTGGACATGCGAGCGGCCAACTCTCGAAGTGCAAAACGAACGATCGCACTACGCGAATCGATGCGTGGTTTTTGCTTCCGCCCGAGATAGATCGCTTCCTCTAGGAACTGGTCGGTCTCGGCGTCCAGATAGATCGTCGACTTTGTCAGTTCGTCCACTTCTGTCGAAGGCGCTGGAGGCGCCGCCTTCGGCAACTCGGAGGCAGGCATCGCTGATGACGGGTCGCGGCCGTTCACGATCTGCGCGGCCGCTTGCTCCACGTGGGGCGCCGCAGTGGCCGAAGTAGACGGTTGGTCCGCTTGCACGGCGGGCGCAATGGGCTTGGTCGGCTCCTCGGAATCGGTGGGAATCTCCACCGGAACCGACCGGGGCTTGTGCCGCGGTGGCGGCATGGTGCGCCCACCGGCACGCTTGTTCTTTTGCCGCAAGGCATCGAGTCCGTTAGTCATTGACATACTCCTGGAGGAACTTTGCGGTGTCGGTGATTGCAGCCGCGAAAGCCCGCAACGGCTTGGCCGGTGGTTCCTCGGCGGTGATTGCAATGCGCTTCGTTCGAGTGCCAACCCGTGCGGCATGGGGAACCGGAGGTGCAACCTGCACCGGCGTGCCCTCAACCATCCGTGCAAGGCGGTCGATCATCGTTCCCGGAGGTGCCGCCGGCACCATTGTCGGCGAAATGACTAGGGGATAGTCGGCGAGTTCATCGACGAGCTGCTCAGTTGCATCCAGATCCAACTTGCGCAACGGAGTCGGAGCAAGAACGACATTTGCAACGGAGAGTGCACCATGAGCCTGGGTCGTTGCACCTGGATGCGTGTCTACGACGACCCATTCCGTGTCCCACTCCCCCGCCCACTGCACCAGGGCATCCGCCATTGCATCTTCGCTGGGCGCTTGGTCGTACAGATCAGGATGTCCAGGTACCAGACGTGGCTTCTTGAAGCCGTTCAACGGCTTGGGAGTCTTGCCGGTGCGGATTGCATCGAGGATCGGAATGCGGGCGCGGTCGAGAGGGCGATCCCCCCACTTACCGGTGGCTCCGCCTCCGTCGTACTCCAAGTCCACCAGGACTGCGTCCAGCTCGTAAGCCAACTCGTACGCCATCGTGGTCTTTCCCACCCCTCCCTTCCGGGAGTGGCAAACGATGATTTTGGCCATTGCATGGAGCCTTTCGTCGGTTGCACTGGGTGCAATGAGTCGGTGCATTGAGGCGCGGCAGCGTGCACCGCTACCACGCCCTGAACGCTAAGCGTCGGAACGCTGCAACGTCGTAGCGCCACGCCGTTGCAGCGTTGCACCGTTCTAGCGGAGCAACGTTCCAACGCTGCAACGTTCCGTCGCTAGAGCGTTGTAGCTCTGCAACGCTTCAAGATCGTAGCGCTCTGACGCTCAGACATGGTAACGGCATGACGTGACAACGTTCTAACGTTTAGCCGTTATGGCGCTATAACTAGGACGTCCGCCCCATCGAGGCGCATTGCCGGCGTTACGCTCCGACGTTCAAGCGCTATAGCGGCTCTGCCCAACCAGTGCCTTGCGCAACGACGTTGTAGCGCTATAACTCATAGCTTGCTTAACGCATTGAATGACCAGCAGTTTTCCAAGTCTCGGCCGAGAACTCCCTCGCAGCAGTCCACTGCCCGGGGGGCTCCTGCACCGTTCCAACGCCCTGCAACGTTCCGTCGCTGCAACGTTCCGTCGCTGCAACGTTCCGTCGCTAGAGCGTTGTAGCTCTGCAACGCTTCAAGATCGTAGCGCTCTGACGCTCAGACATGGTAACGGCATGACGTGACAACGTTCTAACGTTTAGCCGTTATGGCGCTATAACTAGGACGTCCGCCCCATCGAGGCGCATTGCCGGCGTTACGCTCCGACGTTCAAGCGCTATAGCGGCTCTGCCCAACCAGT